>NZ_RAVY01000142.1:0-25895 GCF_003611625.1 Corallococcus sp. CA054B | reverse complement strand
GGGCGGGAGCGCGTTGGCCTCGGGGCTCGCGAGCCTGCGCGTACCACCGACCGCGCTCACGGATGCGCAGCGCGCCTGGGTGCGTGGCGCGGCGCGGGACCTGGTCGCGCACCGGGGGATGGGACGGGTGACGGTGGGCCCGCGCCAGCCGCCGCTGGTGCATGAGCTGGCGTTCGCGATGGACGAGGCGCTGGGCAACACGCCCCGGCTGATCGAGCCCGTGGCGCTCCCGGATGGGGATCCGGAAGCGCTGAGCTCGCTCATGGGGGAGATGTTCAATGGGCGGGTGGACACGCTGATCATCACTGCGTGGAACCCGGCCTGGACCGCGATGGTGGAATCGGACTTCGCGCGCCAGCTGGAACGTGTCCCCTTCCGCCTGTACCACGGCCTCCACGAGGACGAGACGGCGGCGCTCTGCCCCACCTTCGTCCCCGCGACGCACCCCTTCGAGTCCTGGCGCGACGGCCGGGCACCCGACGGCACCGCGTCCGTGCTGCAACCGCTCATCGCGCCCCTGTTCCCCGGCGCGGTCTCCGAGGTGGAGCTCCTGTCCGTCTTCGCGGGCCTGGAGTCGCGGAGCCCTTACGAGCTGCTCAAGTCCCTGTGGCGGGAACGCGTGGGTTCACCGCCGGACTTCGAGGCGCGCTGGGAGACGTGGCTCGCGGACGGCGTCATCTCCGGCACCCAGGCCCCGCCCGCGCGAGCCGTGCTGAACGAAGCCGAGGTGATGCGCGACGCGCGGGAGGTCGCGGGGTTGGGGCCCCCCCGGGTCATCGGGGATGCGCCGGACCTCCGAGCAGAGGCCCGCGCGAGCTACCTGTGGGAAACGCCCAAGGGATTGGAGCTGTCCCTGGTGCTGGACTCGCGGCTGTACGACGGACGCTTCGCGGGCAACGCGTGGCTCCAGGAGCTGCCGGACCCGGTGACGAAGCTCACCTGGGACAACGCGGCGCTGCTCTCCCCAGCCACCGCGCGGGCCCTGTCGCTGGAGAAGGGGGACGTCGCGCGCATCGAGCTGCTGGGCCGGGCGGTGGAGGTGCCCGTGCTGGTGCTCCCCGGTCAGCCGGACGACACGGTGACGTTGGCGCTGGGCCACGGCCGCGAGCGCGTCGGGCCCGTAGGCCAGGGCGTGGGCGTCAACGCGAATGCGCTGCGGCTCCAGTCCCGGCCGTGGGGCGGCACCACCGTGAGCATCGCCCGCACGGGCCGCCATCACGCGCTGGCGCTCACGCAGGAACACTGGAGCATGGAGGGCCGCCAGCTGGCGCTCCAGCTCCCGCAGGCGTCCTTCCGCGCGAAGCCCCAGGCGCTCCACTCCCTCCAGGAGGACGGTGAGCGGCTCTACCCGCCCAACGCGCTCTTGAAGAGCAACCGCCACCAGTGGGCCATGGCCATCGACCTGCACCGGTGCACGGGGTGCAGCGCGTGCATGGTGGCCTGCCAGACGGAGAACAACGTGCCGGTGGTGGGGCGCGAGGGTGTGCTCAAGAGCCGGGAGATGCACTGGCTGCGCATCGACCGTTACTTCCTGGGCGACCCGGACGACCCGGGCTTCATCACCCAGCCCGTGGCGTGCGTGCACTGCGAGGCCGCGCCCTGCGAATACGTGTGCCCGGTGAACGCCACCGTCCACTCGGACGAGGGCCTCAACCAGATGGTCTACAACCGCTGCATCGGCACGCGGTACTGCTCCAACAACTGTCCCTACAAGGTCCGCCGCTTCAACTACCTGGAGTACCAGCAGCGCGAGCCCCTCACGCGCCTGCGCCAGAACCCGGACGTGACGGTGCGCTCGCGCGGGGTGATGGAGAAGTGCACGTACTGCGTGCAGCGCATCGAACGGGCGAGGACCGTCGCGCGCTCGGCGCACCGGGACGTGCGTGAAGGCGAGGTCCGCACCGCCTGCCAGCAGGCCTGCCCCACGGAGGCCATCACCTTCGGGGACCTGCGCGTGCCGGAGTCAGAGGTGCGCCGGAAGCACGAGGACCCCAGGCACTACAAGCTGCTCAACACGCTGGGCACCCGGCCGCGCACGGTGCACCTGGTGCGCCTGAAGAACCCGGCGCCGAAGGGAGGCGCATGAGCACGGCCGACCCGCAGGTGCCCGCGCCCGGAGATCCGCTCACCGAGCACCCCCTCTTGGAGGGGCGCCACTCCGACCGCGCCTACAGCGAGTCGCTGCTGGCCTTCGTGCACCGCCCCGCGGGCCGGACCTGGTGGGCGCTGCTGGGGTTGGGGCTGGCCGGGACGGCGGTGCTGGCGGTGGCGGTGGGCGTCACGCTCTTCGTGGGCGTGGGGACGTGGGGCAACAACATCCCGGTGGCGTGGGCGTTCGGCATCACGAACTTCGTGTGGTGGATCGGTATCGGCCACGCGGGGACGCTCATCAGCGCCATCCTGCTGCTGTTCCAGGAGAAGTGGCGCGGGTCCATCAACCGCTTCGCGGAGGCGATGACGCTCTTCGCGGTGACGTGCGCGGGGCTCTTTCCGCTGCTGCACCTGGGGCGGCCGTGGAAGTTCTACTGGCTGGTGCCCTATCCCAGCAGCCTGAGGGCCTGGCCGCAGTTCCGCTCGCCGCTCACGTGGGACATCGCGGCGGTGGGGACGTACCTCACGGTGTCGCTGCTGTTCTGGTACGTGGGGCTGATTCCAGACCTGGCCACGGCGCGCGACACGGCGAGGACGCCCCGGGCGCGCTTCTGGTACGGGCTGGCGAGCCTGGGGTGGAGGGGCTCCGCGAAGCACTGGCGGCAGTGGCGCACGGGCTACCTGCTGCTGGCGGGGCTGGCCACGCCGCTGGTGGTGAGCGTGCACACCATCGTGTCCTTCGACTTCGCGGTGGCGCAGCTGCCGGGCTGGCACACGACCATCTTCCCGCCGTACTTCGTCGCGGGCGCGGTGTTCAGCGGCTTCGCGCTGGTGCTCACGCTGCTGATTCCGGCGCGCAAGGCGCTGGGCATCGAGCACGTGGTGACGCCGCTGCACCTGGACAACATGGCGAAGGTGCTGATGGCCACGGGATGGATGGTGACCTACGGCTACATCCAGGAGCACTTCTTCGCCTGGTTCAGCGGGAACCCCTTCGAGATGCACGCCACGGAGGCGGAGTTCTTCGGGCCGTACGCGCCGCTGTTCTGGATGCAGGTGTTCTGCAACGTGCTGGTGCCGCAGCTGTTCTGGTTCCCCCGGCTGCGCACGAACGTGGGGGTGCTGTGGGTGGCGGCGCTGCTCATCAACGTGGGGATGTGGACGGAGCGCTTCCTCATCGTGGTGGCGTCGTTGAGCATGGACTTCCTGCCGTCGTCCTGGGCGGCGTACCGGCCCACGTGGGTGGACTGGAGCCTGCTGGGCGGCACGGTGGCGTTCTTCGGCACGGCGTTCCTGCTGTTCCTGAAGTTCGTGCCGGCCGTGTCGGTGAGCGAGATGAAGGAGCTCCAGCGCGAAGTGGACGCGTCGCTCCAGTTCCGGCGTGAGCAGGGCACCCGGCCAGGCGGTGCGCCATGAGCCGCCACTGGGTGCTGGGGGAGTTCGCGTCCAGTGACGCGCTGGTGGCCGCGCTGAAGGACCTGCGCGCGAAGGGCTTCGAGCAGCTGGACGCGCACACGCCGTTCCCGGTGGAGGAGACGTTCGAGGCGCTGGGGCTGAAGCGCTCGTGGCTGCCATTGCTGACGTTGGGGGCGGGGCTGGGAGGCGCGGCGTTCGCGTACGTGACCCAGTGGTTCACGAACGCGGTGGACTATCCGTTGGACGTGGGAGGCCGGCCGCTGCACAGCGTGCCCACGAACCTGCCCATCACGTTCGAGCTGGGCGTGCTGAGCGCGGCGCTGACGGTGTTCGGCGCGTTGATGGTGCTCTTCGGCTTCCCGCACGTGACGCACCCGGTGTTCGACGTGGAGTCCTTCCGCAGCGCGTCCGTGGATGGCTTCTGGGCGAGCGTGGCGGTGGACGGGGAGGACGCGCCAAGGGTGGAGGCGGCGCTGCGCGAGCTGGGAGCGCGGCAGGTGTCGGTGGTGGCGGAGGGAGCGCGATGAAGCGTTGGACGCTCCTGGCGCTGCTGGGCGGCATGGCCGCGTGCGACGACACGGATCCAATGGCGTCGCAGCCGCGAGCGGAGGCGTTCGGTGCGAGCGGGTTCTTCGAGGACGGCCGGGCCATGCGGCCCCTGGTGCCGGGGACGGTGGCGCGGGAGTGGCGCACGCGGGAGGAGCAGGGCCTCACGGCGGAGGGGCGTTGGCTCCAGGCCGTGCCGGAGCCGCTGACCCGGCAGCTGCTGGAGGAGGGGCGCACGGCCTATGAGACCTGGTGCGCGGTGTGCCACGGGCTGACGGGAGACGGAGACGCCGTCGTGGCCAGGAAGATGCCGCAGCGCCGGCCGCCCGGGCTGTTCGTGCCGCACGACCATGCGAGCCAGGTGGTCTACGGCGTCGTGGAGGGCGAAGCCCCGTACACCGGCGCGCAGGCCGTGACCGCGAGGGTGGGGCCCGGAGCGTTCCCGCTGCCCCAGCGGGTGGACGGGTGGGGCGCCGTGAGGGACACGGCCGATGCGGGGCGGCCTGGAGCCTCGGTCTCCTGGACGAGCGATGCGGGCTGGCCCCGGGCATGGGCGGCGTCCCGTGTGGAGCCTGGATCCGGGAGTGGGCGCGTGACGGTAGGCGACGCGGACGCGGCGGCGGCGCGGCAGGCGGCGCTCGTGGGGCCACGAGGCCTCGCGATGGAAGGACGTCTCAACGAGCGCTCCACGACCGGAGACCTGCCGCACCCGCCGGGCTTCTACTTCGCGGTCATCTCCGAGGGCTTCGGCGTGATGCCCGCATACGGGCCCCAGCTCACGCCCCACGAACGCTGGGCCGTGGTCGCGTACCTACGTGCCCTGGGCCGCAGCCAGCGCGCACCGCTCACCGCCGCGCCGCTCGACGTGCAGGCACGGCTGCGCAAGGAGGTTGGCGCGCGATGACCTCTCCCGTGCTCCCTCGCTTCGAGGGCGGACAGCGCGCGCTGGGCATCAGCGCGGTGCTCGGTGTCCTGGGCCTCGCGGCCACCGCCATCGGTGCCTTCCTCGACGTGCGTCAGGCCCTGGCGGGCTACCTCTTCGGCTTCACCTACTGGCTGGGCCTGTGTCTGGGTGCGCTGCTGCTGCTCGCCACCTTCCACGCGTCGAAGGCGCGCTGGCCCGTGGTGCTGCGTCGCGCGCTGGAGGTCTGCGCCGCCACCGCGCCGCTGTTCCTGGTGCTGTTCGTGCCCCTCGCGCTGGGAATGCGGCACCTGTACCCGTGGGTCTCGCCGTCCGCGGACCTGGGCGAGCACACGCTGCACGTGCTCGAACACCGGCGGCTCTACAACAACGTGCCCTTCTTCCTGGTGCGCGCGGCGCTGTACTTCGTCACCTGGGGGCTCGTGAGCCACCTGCTGCACCGCTGGTCCGTGCGCCAGGACGCGACGGGCGACGTGCGCTGGACGCTGTGGCAGCGGCGGCTGGGCGGGGGCTCGCTGCCCGCGCTGGGCCTCACGTTCTCCTTCATGACGCTGGACTGGATGATGTCGCTGGAGGCGACGTGGCAGTCCACCGTCTATGCCGTCCACGTCTTCTCCGGTGCGTTCGTGGGCGCGCTGGCCTTGATGATCATCGCGGGCGCGGCCACTCGCGACACCCAGCACTTCGGCAGCCTGCTGTCTCCGGGCCACTACCACCGGCTGGGCACGCTGCTGTTCGCCTTCGTCTGCTTCTGGGCCTACATCGCCTATTCGCAGTTCATGCTCATGTGGATCGCCGCCCTGCCCGAAGAGGTGGGCTGGTACCGCGTCCGCCTGGAGGACGGCTGGGGCGCGCTGTCGCTCGTGCTGGTGCTGGGCCACTTCGTCATCCCCTTCGCCCTGCTCCTGTCGCGCGAGCTCAAGTCGCGCCCGCGGGTGCTGGGGGCCGTGGCGCTGTGGCTGCTCGCGATGCACGCCGTGGACGTGGCGTGGCTGCTGTTCCCCTCGCTCTCACCGGAGCGCGTCTCCATCCCCTGGACGGCGCTCACCGCGTGGCTGGGCGTGGGCGGGCTGTCCGTGGCGGCGGCCCTCTGGCTCGCGCGCGGCAGCTACCCCGTGCCCGTGGCGGATCCCTACCTCGTCCACTCGCTCCAGGTGCGCCCGCCATGAGCGAAGCCCGTCCACCGCCTCCGGAGCTGGAGCGGCTGCCCACCGCGTGGCTGCTGCGCGTCGGGGCCGTGGCGCTGGCGCTGCTCGCGGCGGCCAGCGTCGCGGCCTGGAGTCTGTGGATCCTCTGGCGTCCCGACTCCGAGCGCCCCCTCCCCTTGCCCCCGAGCACCCTTCAGGTGGGCATGCTCGACCAGGCCCCGTTCTCGCTGGACCGGCGCGCGGACGAACTGAAGACACGGCAGCGCGAGCGGCTGGATGGCTACGGCTGGGTGGACGTGGACGCGGGCGTCATCCACCAACCCATCGACGCGGCCATGCGGCAGCTGCTCTCCGAAAGTGAAGGGGGCGCGCGATGAACGAGCTGCTGCGCCGCCTCTTCTTCCTGCCGGAGCAGGGCTCCACCTTCGCAGTGAAGGTGGATCACCTGCACTACGTCCTACTGCTCACCACGCTGGCGGTGGGGGCGGGCATTGGCACTGTCGGCCTCGTCTTCCTCGTGCGCTACCGCCGGCGCACGGCGTCGGACCCCACGCCCCGAGTGTTGGCGCCCACGTGGCTGGAGGCGCTGTTCATCGGCGTGCCGCTGTCGCTGTTCCTGCTCTGGTTCGTTCTGGGCTTCAAGCAGTTCGTCTGGGTGATGAGCCCGCCCCAGGACGCGCTGGACGTGTACGTCACCGGCAAGCAGTGGATGTGGAAGTTCACCTACCCCGGAGGCCCCAGCGCCATCGACACGCTGGTGGTGCCCGCGGGCCGGCCCGTGCGGCTGCTCCTCACGTCGCGGGACGTCATCCATTCCTTCTACGTGCCGGACTTCCGCATGAAGCGGGACGCGATCCCCGGCCGCTACACCGACCTCTGGTTCGAAGCCCCGAAGCCCGGCCGGCACCAGGTGCTGTGCGCGGAGTACTGCGGGATGGACCACTCGCAGATGCGCGGCGAGGTGGTGGTGCTGCCGCCCTCGGACTTCGAGGCATGGCAGGACGCGCAGCGCCGCAACCTCCCCGTGGCCGCGGAGCCCATGGCCGTCCGGGGCGAGCGCATCGCCGCGGCGCAGGGCTGCCTGCAATGCCACACGGTGACGGGCGCGCCGCACATCGGGCCCACGTGGCTGGGGCTGTACGGCAGGCAGGAGCCGCTGGAGGGCGGGGGCGCGGTGCTCGCGGACGAGGCGTACCTCACCGAGTCCATGATGGACCCCCTGGCGAAGGTGGTGGCCGGCTACGCGCCCGTGATGCCGGGCTACCACGGCCGGCTGAGCGCGGAGGACTCCGGAGCGCTCGTGGAGTTCATCAAGTCCCTGCGTCCCACGCGCCCGGGAGTCACCGCGGCCGAGGAGCCCGTCTATGTCCCCACCGGCCGCTGAGTCCTACCTGACGGACGGACGCACCGTGTGGTCGTGGCTCACGACGCACGACCACAAGCGCATCGGGGTGATGTTCCTCGGGCTGACGCTCTTCTTCTTCCTCGTGGGCGGCCTGTTCGCGCTGGCGCTGCGCATCGAGCTGCTGACACCCGGCCGCACCATCATGGGGCACCTGGCGTACAACCGGATGTTCACGCTCCACGGCGTCACCATGGTGTGGCTGTTCATGATTCCGGCCATCCCGTCCGCCTTCGGCAACTTCCTGGTGCCGCTGATGATTGGCGCCAGGGACGTGGCCTTCCCCCGGCTCAACCTGGCGTCCGTGTATCTCTATGTGCTGGGGGCCAGCGTCACGCTGTGGGGCATGTTCGAGGGTGGCGCGGACACGGGCTGGACCTTCTACACGCCCTACAGCACGACCACGGGCACGGCGGTGCTGCCGGTGCTGATGGGCGTGTTCATCATCGGGTTCTCCACCATCCTGACCGGGCTCAACTTCATCGCCACGGTGCACACGCTGCGCGCGCCGGGCCTGACGTGGATGAAGCTGCCGCTGTTCGTCTGGGCCATCTACGGCACATCCATCATCCAGGTGCTGGCGACGCCGGTGCTGGGCATGGTGCTGCTGCTGGTGGCGCTGGAGCGGGTGGTGGGCGCGGGCATCTTCGACCCCGCGCGCGGAGGCGACCCGCTGCTCTTCCAGCACCTGTTCTGGTTCTACAGCCACCCGGCCGTCTACATCATGGTGCTGCCGTCCATGGGCGTCATCAGCGAGGCGGTGTGTGCCTTCAGCCGCAAGAACGCCTTCAGCTACCGGATGATTGTGTATTCCACGCTGGGCATCGCGTTCGTGGGGTTCTTCACCTGGGGCCACCACATGTTCGCGTCCGGCCAGTCGACTTTCGGCTCCGGCGCGTTCGGCGCGATGTCGATGCTGGTGGCCATCTTCACGGCGATAAAAATCTTCTCCTGGCTGGGCACGCTCTACCGGGGCTCCATCGCGCTGGAGTCGCCGCTCCTCTACACGTTGGGGTTCATGTTCTTCCTCTTCTTCGGGGGGATGATTGGCGTGGCGTACTCGACCACGTCGTTGAACCTGCACTGGCACGACACGTACTCGGTGGTGGCGCACTTCCACTTCATCATGGTGGGGGCGACGGTGATGGCCTTCCTGGCGGCGCTGCACTACTGGTTCCCGAAGATGTCCGGGAGGTGCTTCCCGGCGAAGCTGGCCAACGGCGCGGCGGTGTTGATCATCTTCGGCTTCATCGCCACGTTCGTGCCGCAGTTCCTCTTGGGGAACCTGGGGATGCCCAGGCGGTACGCGGACTATCCGCCGCACTTCCAATCGCTGCACGTGGCGTCCACGGCGGGCGCGTCACTGCTGGCGTTCGGGTTCCTGGCCATCGCGGGGTATCTGGCGTGGAGCCTGCGGTATGGCGCCGTCGCGGGAGCCAACCCCTGGGGCAGCGAGGGCTTCGAGTGGAGGAGCGCCTCCCCGCCACCCACGCACAACTTCTCCACACCGCCCGAGTACCCCACCGGTCCGCACGAGTACGCGAGCGAGGAGGTGCCGCATGCCGCCTGAGGCCGTGACGGAGCACTGGGGCTCCGAGGGCGCGCGCCGGCAGGCGGCGTACCTGGGCATGTGGGTCTTCATCGCGACGGAGGTGTTGCTGTTCGCGGGGTTGTTCACGGCCTATGGCGTGTACCGCTCGGTGTACCCGGAGGTGTTCCGCGCGGCGCAGCTCACGATGGACGTGGGGTTGGGCACGCTGAACACGTTCATCCTGGTGACGAGCAGCATCGTGGTGGCGCTCGCGGTGCACGCGGTGCGGGGCGACAGGCCAGGGCTGGGCGGGGCGTTGCTGCTGGCGGCGGCGCTGTTGGGCGTCGTGTTCCTGGCGGTGAAGGGCGTGGAGTACGCGCACCACGTGAAGGAGGGCGGGTTGCCGGGAGACGCGTACCGGTTCACGGAGGTGCCGCGCGTGGGCGCGGGCCTCTTCTTCACGCTGTACTACCTGCTGACGGGCATCCACGCGCTGCACGTGACGGTGGGCGTGGGGGTGTTGACGGTGCTGGGAGTGCGGTCCGCGGCGGGGACGTTCGGAGCGGGGTACGCGACGCCGGTGGAGCTGGGCGGCATGTACTGGCACCTGGTGGATGTCGTCTGGCTGTTCGTCTATCCCATCCTGTACCTGTCATGAGGAGCGGGCCCGTGACCGAGGACGCGGTGGAGAAGCCGGAGCGTCAGCTGGGGGTGGCCGGCGTGCTGATCGTGGGCGGGGTGCTGCTCGCGTTGACGGCGCTGACATACGGGCTGCACAAGTTGCCGCACGGAGCCTGGTCGCTGCCGGTGGCGCTGCTCATCGCGGGAGCGAAGGGGCTGTTGATCGCCCTGTTCTACATGCACCTGCGCGAGCAGCGAGCGAGCAACGGGCTGGTGCTGCTCACGTCGGTGGTGTTCGTGGCGGTGCTGCTGGCGGTGTGCATCTTGGAGACGCGCACGCGCTTCCGTCCCACGATTCCGCCGGGTCCGTTCGCGGTGGAGGCGCTGCCGGGAGCGATGGAGGACCCGAGGAGCGCGAGGCCACCGGAGCCCGCGGGGCCCCGGGATCCCTGAGCGTCAGGGTGGGGCGGCCTTCAAGAGCTGGAGTTGGCGTCGCAGCCGATCCATGCGGGTGAGGACGTCGCGTGCGGCGGGCACCGTGCCGAGCGCCGCGCCGAATGCGATGTGCAGGAGGAACAGCATCGCGGAAGGGGCCTCGCGCGAGAGGGGTGGCGAGGCGAAGGGGATCATCAGCCGGGTCATCACCGCCCACAGGCCCATGCCGTAGAGCACCCCCAGGCAGAGCGCCGCGACAGCGGTTCCCCGGCGTGGCAGCAACATCGCGAAGCCCGTGGCCAGCCCGCCCGCCACGGCGACGTGGATGAACAGTCCGAGCAGCACCCCTCCGAATCCTTGAGCCGTGCCATCGCGGAAGAACAGCCCCGCGACGAGAAGCGCTGGCCTCCAGGGGGCGCCTTGCAGCACGCCCGAGAACGCGCAGGCGAGCACCGCCATCGCGAAGGCGCCCAGCGTTCCCGCGAGCGCTCCAGGGAGCACGACATCGCGCACGATGTTCCAGGCCTCCACCGCCGCGTCCACCGTCCGGGTCCGCTTCCGCTTGCTCATGCCCATCCTCCCGAGCGGTCCCTCCGGCGAGCGGCCGAGACCCTCCCCCTCAATCTAGGAACGGCCCGCCGCGAAGCGGGTCGGTGCTCATGGAGCGCCCGAGGGAAGTCCCGGACAGCGTGCATGCGAGACGTCCCTCCGTGCTGCCATCCCGCACCCAGCGCCTAGCTTCACCGTGAAGCCGTCTGGCCTTCGGGCCCGAAGGAACACGATGCTGTCTTCCCCCTGCCGTGACAGCGCCGCCGCGCCCATCGAGCGGGTCGATGTCTCCGCGTACACCGTGCCCACGGACCAGCCGGAGTCCGACGGCACCTTCGCCTGGACGTCCACCACGCTGGTGCTCGTGGAGCCCGTGGCCGGAGGCCAGCGCGGATTGGGCTACACCTATGCGCATGCGGCCGGCGCCGCGTTGATCCGCGACATGCTCGTTCCGCTGCTCGTGGGCGCGGACGCCTGGAACCTCCCGGCGCGGATGGCGTCGCTCCTGCACCGGGTCCGCAACGCAGGCTCACGCGGCCTCGCTGCCCGGGCACTGTCCGCCGTGGACACCTCGCTCTGGGACCTGAAGGCGAAGCTGCTGGGCGTGCCGCTCGCCCGGCTGTTCGGCCTGGCCCGCTCCGCCGCGCCCGTCTACGGCAGCGGCGGCTTCACCAGCTACACGGACCGGCAGCTCCAGACGCAGCTCACGGGCTGGGCGGACGCGGGCATCCCTCGCGTGAAGATGAAGGTGGGCACCCATGCGGACGCCGACCCCGCTCGCGTGCGCGGCGCGCGTGAAGCCCTGGGGCCCGGGCCCTCCCTCTTCGTGGACGCCAATGGCGCGTACACCGTGAAGCAGGCGCTGGCGTTGGCGCGGGACTTCCGCGAGGCCGGCGTGTCCTGGTTCGAGGAGCCCGTCTCCAGCGACGACCTGGCCGGCCTGCGCCTCGTGCGCGACAGCGGGCCCGCGGGCCTGGACGTCGCCGCGGGCGAGTACGGCGACAGCGGCCCGTACTTCCTCCGCATGCTGGAGGCGGGCGCGGTGGACGTGCTCCAGGCGGACGCCACGCGGTGCCTGGGCCTCACCGGCTTCCTCCAGGCGGACGCGCTGGCGGACGCCTTCCACGTCCCCCTGTCCGCGCACTGCGCCCCGGCCCTGCACCTGCACGTGGCCTGCGCCGCGCGGCGGTTGGTGCACGTGGAGTACTTCCACGACCACGCGCGGCTGGAACAGATGCTCTTCGACGGCGTCCCGCTGCCCATGGCTGGCGCGATGGCGCCGGACCTGTCCCGGCCTGGACTCGGGCTGGAGCTCAAACGGGCGGACGCCGCCCGCTTCGCCGTGGGGACCTCCACATGACAACGACCTTCCTGGACACCCTGCGCCACGTGCGCCGCCCCCGTGCCGCCGCCTCGCGCGAGCGGAGGGCCGTGGATGTGGCGGGCCTGGAGCACGCGCTGCGCCGCCGGCTGAGAGGCGACGTGCGCTTCGACGCGGGCGAACGCGCGCTGTACGCCACGGACGCGTCCAACTACCGGCAGGTGCCGCTGGGCGTGGTGTGCCCACGCACCGTGGAGGACGTGGTGGAGACGGTGCGCCTGTGCCGGAAGTTCGGCGCGCCCCTGACGTCCCGGGGCGGCGGCACCGCGCTCGCGGGCCAGACGTGCAACGTGGCGGTGGTGCTGGACTTCTCCCGGCACCTGGACCGCGTGCTGCACATCGACCCCGAGCGGCGGCTCGCCCGCGTGCAGCCCGGCACGGTGCTGGACGTGCTCCGCACGGAAGCCGTGAAGCGTTACGGCCTCACCTTCGGCCCGGACCCCGCCACCCACAACCGCTGCACGCTGGGCGGGATGCTCGGCAACAACTCCTGCGGCGCGCACGCGCAGATGGCCGGCCGCGTGGAGGACAACACCGAGTCCCTGGACGTCCTCACCTACGACGGCGTGCGCCTGCGCGTGGGCCGCACGTCCGACGCGGAGCTGGCGCGCCTGATGCGCGAGCCCGGCCGCGTGGGCGAACTCTACCGGGGCATGAAGGCGCTGCGCGACCGCTACGCCGACCGCATCCGCGCCAGATACCCGCGCATCCCCCGCCGCGTGTCCGGCTTCAACCTGGACGAGCTGCTCCCGGAGAACGGCTTCCACGTCGCACGCGCCCTGGTGGGCACCGAGGGCACCTGCGTCACCGTGCTGGAGGCCACGCTGAACCTGGTGCCGGAGCCGAAGGCCCGCTCCCTGCTGGTGCTGGGCTACCCGGACGTGTTCCGCGCCGGGGACGACGTCCCGGAGGTGGTGGACGCGGGGCCCATCGGCCTGGAGGGAATGGACGGGAAGCTCATTGACGGGATGAAGCGCAAGCACCTGCACGTCGAGGACCTGCCGCTGCTGCCGGAAGGCGAGGGCTGGCTGGTGGTGGAGTTCGGCGGGGACTCCAAGGCGGAGTCGGACGGGAAGGCACACGCGCTGATGGACCGGCTGGTGGCGAGGGGACACGCGCCGTCCATGCGCCTCTATGACGACAAGGCCCAGGAGGAGCTCATCTGGGAGGTGCGCGAGTCCGGCCTGGGCGCCACGGCGTTCATCCCGGGGGAGCCGGACGGATGGCCGGGGTGGGAGGACTCGGCGGTGCCACCCGAGCGCATGGGCCTGTACCTGCGAGACTTCCGAGGGCTGCTGGACCGCTTCAACTATCAAGCCTCGCTCTACGGCCACTTCGGCCAGGGCTGCCTGCACTGCCGCATCAGCTTCGAGCTGCGCACGCGCGAGGGCATCGCCCACTACCGCCGCTTCGTGGAGGAGGCGGCGGACCTGGTGGTGCGTCACGGAGGCTCGCTGTCCGGCGAGCACGGCGACGGCCAGTCCCGCGCGGAGCTGCTGCCGAGGATGTTCGGCGAGGACCTGGTGCGCGCCTTCGGGGAGTTCAAGCGGCTGTGGAACCCGGAGTGCGGGATGAACCCGCACAAGGTGGTGGACCCGTACCGGCTGGACGAGAACCTGCGCCTGGGCCCGCGCTACGCCCCCGCCGAGCCGCGCACGCACTTCCAGTTCCCGGAGGACCAGGGCAGCTTCTCGCGCGCCACCACGCGCTGCGTGGGCGTGGGCAAGTGCCGGCGCACCGAAGGCGGCACCATGTGCCCCAGCTACATGGTGACGCACGAGGAGAAGCACTCCACGCGCGGCCGCGCGCACCTGCTCTTCGAGATGCTGCGCGGCGACGTGGTGGGGAAGGGCTGGAGGAGCCCTCAAGTGAAGGAGGCGCTGGACCTGTGCCTCGCGTGCAAGGGCTGCAAGTCCGACTGCCCGGTGAACGTGGACATGGCCACGTACAAGGCGGAGTTCCTCAGCCACCACTACCGGGGCCGCCTGCGCCCCCTGCACGCGTATGCCCTGGGCCTGGTGATGTTCTGGGCCCGCGTGGGCGGACGCGTGCCGTGGCTGGCGAACTTCATCACGCACGCGCCGGGGCTGCGGACGCTGGCGAAGGCGGTCGCGGGCGTGCATCCCGCGCGGGAGATTCCCCGCTTCGACGCGAAGCCCTTCCAGAGGCGCGTGCGAAACAGGCGCGCGGCGGTGGGGCCGCGAGGCCCGGTGGTGCTCTTCCCGGACACCTTCAACAACTACTTCCAGGCGGACACGGCCTCCGCGGCGCTGGAGGTGCTGGAGGCGGCGGGCTTCGAGGTGCGCGTGCCCCAGGGCTTCGTCTGCTGCGGCCGGCCGCTCTACGACTACGGGATGCTGGACACGGCGAAGGCGTTCCTGCGGCACACGCTGACGCGCTTCCGCGAGGAGATCCGCGCGGGCACCCCCTTCGTGCTGCTGGAGCCCAGCTGCGCGGCGGTCTTCCGCGACGAGCTGCGGGGCCTCTTCCCGCATGACGAGGACGCGAAGCGGCTGGCGGCACAGACCTACGTGTTGAGTGAGCTGTTGCAGCAGCGGGCGCCGGACTTCGAGCTTCCCAGGCTGGAGGGGAAGGCGCTGGTGCAGGCGCACTGCCACCACCAGGCGGTGATGAAGTTCCACGACGAGCGGAAGTGGCTGGACCGCACGGGGCTGGACTGGGAGAAGCCGGACTCGGGCTGCTGCGGCATGGCGGGCGCGTTCGGCTACGAGCGCGACAAGTACGCGGTGTCCCAGGCCTGCGGGGAGCGGGTCCTCCTGCCCAGGGTGCGCGAGGCGCCGGGTGACACGCTGCTCATCGCGGATGGCTTCAGCTGCCGGGAGCAGATCCGCCAGGCCACGGGGCGCGGGCCGCTGCATCTGGCGCAGGTGCTTCAAAAGGCGCTGCGCCGGGGAAGGGCCTGACCGCCTGGAGGGCGTGGCGGACACCCTCCGTTGGGGCATGGGTCCGACGCGAGCCATGGACGGCCCCTGGGGGGAGGCCGTTAGGCTTCTGGCCGTGATTGCCTCCGTCCGCTTCGAGCACTACCGGTGCCTGCTTCGCGTGCAGCTTGCCTTGGAGCCATTGACCGTCCTGGTGGGACCCTCCGCGTCGGGGAAGACCGCCATGTTGGAGGGGCTCCAGCACCAGCTCGCGTACGAGCCTTCGGACTTCTGGCGGCGGGATGAGTCCCGCCCGCTCTCCATCGAATGGACGTACGCGCGCGGTGACCGCACGCGCGTGGAGTATCCGTTCAGCGTGATGGACACCTTGCCCGGCCAGGGGCACTCCACGCAGCAGCTGTCGCTGAGCATGGAGGCGCTGCGCGAGGGGGGCTCGTCCGCGAAGGCGACGTGGCTGGAGCGCAAGGGCGGCAACCTCGCGAGCGTCTTCGCGGCGCTGCCCATGTCCACGCGGGAGGTCATCTCCAAGGAGCTGGCCCGGCGGGTGCCGTCGCTGTCGGAGGTGGACGTGGCGCGCGACCTGGAGGACCGCTCCTTCCGGCTGCGCTTCCGCGACCGCTGGAGTCCGGACGTCTGGTTCGGCCCCGACTACGTGTCGGACGGGGTGCTGTGGCTGCTCGCGTTCCTGGTGCTGCCCTACCAGCGCCCGTTGCCGGAGCTGCTCACGCTGGACGAGCCGGAGCGCGCCCTGCACCCGGGCCTGGTGCGCGAGGTGCTGGAGCTGCTGCGCGCCATGACGCGAGGTGAGTCCACGGGAGGCACGCCGGTGCAGGTGGTGCTGGCCACGCACTCGCCGGACCTGCTGGAGCACGTGCGCCCGGAAGAGGTGCGCCTGTTGTCGCGAGAGCCCGCGGACGGCTCCGTGCGCGTGCAGCCCGTGCCCGCCACCGCGCTCCACTGGCGGCGCGAGTGCCGGGAGCTGCTGGACACGCTGTAGCACCGGGCCCTCGAAGCAGGCCGGGCTGTGTCCACCATCGCACGACTCCGGCTCCACGAACGACCTCGGGGTGACGCTCCGCGCGGAGGGCTGACGGTTGTGTGCCTGCGTCGGCGGGCCACCTCTAACGTGGGCCTCTTCGCCCATGCCCCTCCTCCTGCCCATCCTCCTGGCCCTGGCGTGCGCACCCCTTGCCTATGTCGCGGGCCGGTGGCGCCCGGGGGCCGCCGCGTGGATGGGCGCCCTGGGCGCGCTCGCCGCGATGGGGGCGCTGGTCTACGAATGGACGACGCAGGCACCCACCCGCCTCGTGCTCCCCTGGGCCCCCTCCTGGGGCCTGTCGCTGGAGTTCACGCGCGACGGCCTGTCCGGCCTCTATGCCGCGATGGCGCTCGGCATCGGCGCGCTCGTGGTCCTGTACTCGCGCGCGTACATGCCGCACCACCTCCACGAGGAGGGCCGCCCCGCCCGCGACGAGGTGCGCTTCCAGGGGCTCATTCTCGCGTTCATGGCCGCCATGGTGCTGCTCGTCACCGTGGATGACCTGCTGCTGCTCTTCGTGGCGCTGGACCTCACCACCATCATCTCCTACCTGCTCATCGGCTTCGACCGCGAGGACCCCGAGTCGCGCGCCGCCGCGCTCCTGTCGCTCGTGCTCACCGGCGCCACCTCCGTCGTCTTCTTCGCGGGCGCCATGACGCTGGGCCTCCAGTACGGCACCTTCTCCCTGCCGCTCGTCTTCGAGCGCGCCGCGCAGTCCCCCGCGTCCACCGGCGCCCTGGTGTGTCTGGCCGTGGGCGCGCTGGGCAAGAGCGCGCAGGTGCCGTTCCACTTCTGGCTGCCTCGCGCCATGGCCGCGCCCACGCCCGTGTCCTCGTACCTGCACTCGGCCGCGATGGTCGCCGCGGGCGTCTTCCTCCTCCAGCGCCTCTACCCCCTGTTCGCCCCCGCCACGGACGTGCGCCACGGCCTGCTCGCCATCGGCTTCCTGTCCATGGGCATGGGCAGCCTGATGGCCCTGGTGGCGGATCCGTTCAAGCGCCTGCTCGCGTACTCCACCATCGCGCAGTACGGCTACGCGCTGGTGCTGGTGGCGCTGGGCTCCGAAGGCGCGCCGCTCTACGTGGCGGCCCACGCGC
This sequence comes from Corallococcus sp. CA054B, assembly GCF_003611625.1. Taxonomy (NCBI): domain Bacteria; kingdom Pseudomonadati; phylum Myxococcota; class Myxococcia; order Myxococcales; family Myxococcaceae; genus Corallococcus; species Corallococcus sp. CA054B. The sequence goes on along the minus strand of NZ_RAVY01000142.1, from coordinate 8,814 downwards.
CGTGCAAGGCCGCCCTCTTCCTCACCGCGGGCGCCGTCACCCAGGTCACCGGGAAGAAGAAGCTGTCGGAGGTCGGAGGCCTGCGCCACTCGCTCCCCGTGCTCGCGGGCGCCAGCGCCGTCGCGGCGGCGGGGCTCGCCGCGCTGCCCCTCACCCTGGGCTTCTTCAAGGACGAGGTCTTCTTCCACGCGCTCGCGAAGGAGGGCCCCGCGTTCATGGCGGCCGGGCTCGTGGGCGCGGGCATGACGCTCGCGTACACCCTGCGCCTGTGGTGGGGCCTCTTCGGAGGACCGCGCCAGGACGTGCCCGCGGCCCCGCGCCTGCTGGTGGCCCCCGTGGTCGTGCTCGCCGCGGCCATCCTCCTGGGCGGCGTGCTGCCGGGGCTCCTGGTCGCGCCCTCCCGCGCCGCCGCGGAGGCGATGCTCGGCGAGCCCTCCACGCTGGAGCTCGCGTACCACCTGGACACGCGCGCGGAGAACCTGCTCGCGGTGGGGGCCTGGATCCTGGGCGCGGCGCTGTTCGCCACCCGCCGTGCCTGGACGCCCGCGCTCTCCCGCCTGATGGAAGGCGCGTCCCGCGTGGGCGCCGAGCGGGGCTACCGCCTGCTGCTGCTCCAACTGGACCGGCTGTCCACGTGGCTGCACGAGAAGGAGGTGCGCGACCTGCGTGACCGCGTGGCGTCCGTGCTGGTGCCCACGGGCCTCCTGGGCATGGCGGTGCTGGGCGTGACGCCGCTGCGCGACCGCTTCAAGGTGGGCGCCGTGGGGTGGGCGGACATCACGCTGGTGATGGCGCTCGCCTTCGCGTCCGCCGCCGCGCTGGCCACGCTGCGCGCGAAGGGCCACCTGCGGCTGGTGCTGCTCATCTCCTGCGTGGGCTTCAGCCTGGCCATGGTGTTCGCCTTCGCCGCCGCGCCCGACGTGGCCCTCACCTCCGTGCTGGTGGAGACCGTCTTCACGTTGCTCTTCGCGGGCCTGCTGGCCCTCCTCCCCCGCGACCGCCTCGAGCGCGCCCAGCACGAGGCCCAGAAACCCCGCGGACGCGACCGCCTGGCCGCGGGAGTCGCGGGCGCGAGCGCCTTCCTCCTGAGCTGGAGCGCCCTGTCCCATCTCCATACCGAGCGCGTGGGCGCGCTCACGGTGCAGCTGGCGGAGGCCGCGCACTCGCCCAACGTCGTCGCCGCGGTGCTCACGGACTTCCGGGGCCTGGACACCGTGGGCGAGATGACCGTGGTGGTCGCGGCGCTGCTGGGCGTCACCAGTCTCTTGCGCCTGAGAGGGAAGCGATGATCTCCTTCGTCCCACCCCTGTCGCGCCTCCTGCTGTGGCCGTCGTTGATCATCGCGCTCTCGCTCTGGATGAAGGGCGGCGCGTCGGTGGGCGGCGGCTTCCCGGCCGGAGCGCTCGCGGGGCTCGCGGTGCTGCTCCAGTACGTGGTGGTGGGCCGGGACCAGGCCCGGCGGTACGTGGCGGTGCGCTACGCGGCCCCGCTGGCGGGCGTGGGGCTCTTGCTCGTGGTGGGCACCGCGTTCCTGCCGGTGCTCGCGGGCTACACGCCCATGAGCCTCTTCCCCCGTCCGGACCAACCGGCGCTGGGCGTGGGAGGCCTCCACCTGCACACCGCGCTCATCTTCGAGGGAGGGCTGATGCTCATCGTCTTCGGGCTGGTGGTCACCGTCATCGACCGCTTCGCCCTGCGCACCGGTTCGGAGGAGGAGTCCGGGCCATGATCCTCATCGCGTCCCTGGTGGTGGGCCTGCTGTTCGCGTGCGGCGTGCGCATGGTGCTGGAGCGCGAGCTGGTGCGCGTGGCGTGCGGCACGGTGCTCATCACCAACTCCAGCGTCCTGCTCATCCTCGCGGGCTCCTTCCAGGAGCGGGGCGAGGCGCTGAGTGTGCACGATGGCGGGCCGGTGACGGACCCGGTGCTCCAGTCGCTGGCGCTCACGGCCATCGTCATCGGCTTCGCGGTGTCCGCGCTGCTGCTCACGCTGGTGCACCGCACGCAGCGGGCGCACGGCTCGTTGCGCACGGACCGGCTGGTGGAAGCGGAGCTCCAGCGCGCGCACGCCGTGGAGAAGGAGGGGGGCCGCTGATGCCACTCTGGGGTCCGCTGCTCCTGCCGTGGGTGCTGGGCACGGTGCTGGCGTTCCTGGATGGACGCCGCGCGTGGGTGGCGTGGCTGGCCATCGCGGGGCTCGCGGGCACGCTCGGGTGCACGGCGTGGCTGTTGCCCCAGGCCTGGAGCGCGCAGGCGCCCCAGTTCGTCACGGGGGACTGGCCGGTGGGCGTGGGCATCCGCCTGCGCGCGGATCAGCTGTCCATCGTGTTCGCGCTGGTGTCCACGGCGGTGCTCCTGGGCACGCTCGTGTACGAGCACGTGGCCGGAGGCATCACGTCGCGCAGCTTCCCCGCGCTGGTGGTCTTCATGGGCGCGGGGCTCACGGGGGTGTTCTTCACGTCGGACGCGTTCAACTTCTACGTCTTCTTCGAGCTGGCGATGACGTCCGCCTTCGCGCTGGCGTCGTACGGCGAGCGGGCCCGGAACCTGCGCGCCGCGTTCACCTTCGTGGTGGTGAACCTGATGGGGTCCTCGCTGTTCCTCACGGCGGTGGTGATGCTGTACCTGACCACCGGCACGCTGGACATGCTGTCCATCATCGCGTGGGGACAGGCGGGGGAGCCGTTCGCGCTGCTGGTGCCGGGCACGCTGCTGCTCTGCGCGTTCGGGGTGAAGCTGGGCTTCTTCCCGTTCCACTTCTGGGCGCCCGCGGTGTACCGGGACGCGGGCCCCACGGTGGCGGCGCTGCTCGCGGGGGCGCTGGCGAACATCGGCAGCTATGGGCTCCTGCGCTTCGGCGTGGACGTGCTGCCGCAGGTGCTGGAGCAGGCCCGGCCGCTGCTGGAAATCCTGGGCGCGACGAGCATCCTCTACGGCTCCATTCTCGCGCTCTCCCGGCGGGACACGCGCGAGGTGCTCGCGTACGCGTCCATCTCGCACGCGGGGCTCATCATCGCCGCGCTGAGCCTGGAGGGCCGCGAGGGCCTGTGCGCGGCGGTGGCGCTGGCGCTGGCGGGCTCCGTGGACAAGACGGCGCTGTTCCTGGCGCAGGACCGGGGCGGTGAGCGCGCGCGCAGGGCCTACTCGGTGGCGGCCTTCAGCACGGCGGGAGTGCCACCCACCGCGGGCTTCTGGGCCAAGGCCTGGCTCTTGCGAGCGGCGCTGGAGCAGGGGCATGCCTGGCTCGCGGGGCTGGTGGTGGCGGCGAGCGCCCTGTCGCTGCTGGCCCTCTTCCGCGCCTACCAGCGCGAGCGGTGGTTGAGGGAGGGCGCGGCCCTGCACCGGGGCACGGGAGCCGTGGTGTACGCGCTGTCCCTGGCGCTCATCATCGTGGGGCTCTGGCCGGAGCCGCTCTTGCGCGCCGGACGTGACGCCATCCAGGGCCTGGGGACGCTGCCATGAGCCCACGCACCCTGGTGCACATGCTGTCCCTGGCGCTGCTGTACGCGCTGATGGTGGGCAGCTTCCACCCGGTGGACCTCACGCTGGGCGCGGTGCTGGCCCTGGGGGTGATGCGCCTGTTCCCCCTGGCCATCCTGCCGCCGGTCCTGACGGCTCGCGAGCAATGGCGCCGCACGCTGTACCTGCCCCGCTTCGGCTGGGCCCTGGTCGTGCTGGTGACGCGCAGCTGCGTCCATGTGCTCAAGATCATCTTCGGCCCCATGGACCGGGCGGACCTCGCGGGCGTGGTGGAGGTCCCCATGGGCGAGCGCACTCCGCGCGGCGTGCAGGTGTCCTCGTGGGCCATGTCCCTGGCCCCGGGCACGGTGCTGCTGGAGCTGGACTGGGAGAGGCGCGTGATGCGCATGCACGCGCTGGACGCGTCGGATCCGGACAAGCTGATCCGCCAGCAGGACAACTTCTACCAGCGCTACCAGCGCGCGGTGTTTCCGTAGGGAGGTGGCCGGCGATGCACGAGACCTTCTTCACCCTGGCCATCGTGTGGATGGTGGGCCTGCTGGGCGCCATGGTGCTGCTGGCCTCGCGTCAGCGCTCCTCGGCGGACATGCTCATGTCCGTGGACACCCTGGGCCTGCTCATCTGCGCGGTGCTGGGGCTGTACGGCGCCATCCGCGGCGAGGCCGGCTACCTGGACGCGGCCCTGGTGCTGGCCCTGCTCTCCTACGTGCAGACCGTGGCCGGCGCCCGCTTCCTGCACCATGGCCGCACCTTCCACGACGAGGAGGACACCCGATGATGTCCACCCTGGTGCAGTGGGTGTCCAACGCGCTGGTGGCGCTGGGCCTGCTCTTCATCACCGCCGCCACCATCGGCATCTACCGGCTGCCCTCGGTGCTCACGCGCGTGCACGCGGCGGGCGCGGTGCCCTTCGGAGGGGCGCTGGTCATCATCGGCGCCACGCTGGCGACGGAGGACGGCTGGCTCCTCCTGCGAGGGCTGCTCGTCGCCGCGTTCCTGATGCTCACCATCCCCAGCTCCGCCCACGCCATCGCCTGGCTGGCGGAGAAGCGGCCGGAGCTCGCCCACGACAAGGCCCGGCGGCACCGGAACGGGCCGGAGGGCCCCGGGCGGCAGTAGCCGCCTGCACGCAGGCCTCCCCACGGGAGGGCGGAACGGGCACCCGGGTGCCCCCGGGCTCCAGGGCGCACCCCGGTCACTAGCTTGATGCGCATGAGCGCCACCGTCAGCGACTACCTCGTCTACCGCCTCATCCAGTGGGGCGTGCGCCGCATCTATGGCTACCCGGGCGACGGCATCAACGGCGTGCTGGGCGCGCTGGGGCGCAACTCCGAGATGAAGTTCGTGCAGGTCCGCCACGAGGAGATGGCCGCCTTCGCCGCCTGCGCGCACGCGAAGTTCACCGGCGAGGTGGGCGTGTGCATGGCCACCTCCGGCCCGGGGGCCGTCCACCTGCTCAACGGCCTCTACGACGCGAAGCTGGACCACCAGCCCGTGGTGGCCATCGTCGGCCAGCAGGCCCGCACGGCGCTGGGCGGGCACTACCAGCAGGAGGTGGACCTCACCACGCTCTTCAAGGACGTGGCCAGCGAGTACGTCACCATGGTGACCGCGCCCTCCGCCGTCCGCCACGCGCTGGACCGCGCCGTGCGCATCGCCCGGTGCGAGCGCACGGTGACGTGTCTGGTGTTGCCCAACGACCTGCAGGAGCTGCCCTACGAGCCGCCCGCGCGCAAGCACGGCACCGTGCACTCCAGCGTGGGCTACGCGTCCCCGCGGGTGATTCCCCACGACGTGGACCTGCGCCGCGCCGCGGACGTCCTCAACGCCGGCCAGAGGGTGGCGATGCTGGTGGGCGCGGGCGCCCTGAACGCCGCGGACGAGGTGGTGGAGGTCGCGGACCGGCTGGGCGCGGGCGTCGCCAAGGCGCTGCTGGGCAAGGCGGTGCTGCCGGACGCGCTGCCCTTCGTGACGGGCTCCATTGGCCTGTTGGGCACGAAGCCCAGCTGGGACCTGATGCAGGGGTGCGACACGCTGCTGATGGTGGGGACCAGCTTCCCCTACTCGGAGTTCCTGCCGCCGGAGGGCCAGGCGCGCGGCGTTCAAATCGACCTGGACGGCCGGATGCTCTCCCTCCGCCACCCCATGGAGGTGGGGCTGGTCGGCGACGCGAAGGAGACGCTGCGCGCGCTCATCCCCCAGCTGAAGCGCAAGGAGGACCGGAGCTGGCGCGAGGGCGTGGAGAAGGGCGTGGCGCGCTGGTGGAAGGTGCTGGAGGCGCGCGCCATGACGGACGCGAACCCCCTCAACCCGCAGCGCGTGTTCTGGGAGCTGTCCCCGAAGCTGCCCGCGGACGTCATCCTCACGGCGGACTCGGGCAGCTCCACCAACTGGTTCGCGCGCGACCTGAAGGTGCGCCAGGGGATGATGGCGTCCCTGTCCGGCAACCTGGCCACCATGGGCTGCGGCGTGCCGTACGCCCTGGGCGCGAAGTTCGCGTTCCCGCACCGCCCGGTGCTCGCGGTGGTGGGTGACGGCGCCATGCAGATGAACGGCAACGCGGAGCTCATCACCGTGGCGAAGTACTGGAAGGAGTGGAAGGACCCGCGACTCATCGTCCTGGTGCTCAACAACCGCGACCTGAACCAGGTGACGTGGGAGCAGCGGGTGATGGCCGGCGACCCGAAGTACGCCGCGTCGCAGGACCTGCCGGACTTCCCCTACGCGAAGTACGCCGAGTCCCTGGGCCTCAAGGGCCTCCGCGTGGACCGGCCGGACCGCGTCGCCGCCGCGTGGGATGAGGCGCTGGCCGCGGACCGGCCAGTCGTCTTCGAGGCCTATACGGACCCGGACGTGCCGCCCCTGCCGCCGCACATCACCGTGGAGCAGGCGAAGATGTTCGCCTCCGCCGTGGTGAAGGGCGACGCGGACGCGGGCGGCTTCCTCAAGCAGTCCATGAAGGAAGTGGTGGAGACCCTCCTTCCCCACAAGGGCGGCAGGTCCTGACGGGAGGCCCTCAGCCCGCGCTCCCCTGGAGCGCGGGCTCCTCCTCCTTCACCAGCCAGCGCATCGTCGCCTCGGTGACCACGCCGAACAGGGCCGTCTGCGCGAACAGCCAGACGTGCTCCGCGCGCGACCAGGTGTTCGCGAACGTCGTCGCCTTGAACACGGGGAAGGCCGCGCGCTCGAACGCCAGCACCCCCAGGCCCAGCAGCACGCCGCTGTGCAGCAGGGTCCACTTCGCCGTGCGCACCCGCACCAGGCCCCAGCCCATCCCCAGCAGGGGCCCATAGCCCGCGCGCAGCGCGAAGGCCCACTGCGACGCCTCGTGCCGGGACAGCTTCCGGCGGAACAGCCGGCTCAGCACGTGCCGCGCGATGTTGCGCGCGGCGTAGGGCGGCGGATGGCCCAGCCAGGCATTGCGCACGGTGACCAGCAATCCCAGCGCACCGGTGCCCACGGCCCCGGCGACATAGGCCGCGGCGTATGGATTCCTCATGGCCTACCCCTTCATCAGGTTGCGCATCACGAACCACAGGTTGGCCGGACGCTCCGCCAGCCGGCGCATGAAATAGGGATACCAGTGCTTCCCATACGGGACATAGACACGCACCGGATGCCCGTCCTTCACCAGCTGCTCCTGGAGGTCGCGCCGGATGCCATACAGCATCTGGAATTCAAAGGCGCCCTTGGGCAGATGCTGACGCGCGGCGTACGCGAGCGTGGCGTCAATCATCCGCTCGTCATGCGTGGCGATGCCGTGATACACGCCGCTGTCCAGGAGGATGCGCATGCAGCGCACGAAGCTCGCGTCCACGTCCGTCTTGTCCGGGAAGGCCACGTCGGGACCCTCCAGGTAGGCCCCCTTGCACAGCCGGATGCGGACGCGCTCGGCGCACAGGGCCTTCGCGTCCTCCTCCGTGCGCCGCAGGTAGCTCTGGAGCACCGCGCCCACGTGCCGCTCACCGAACTCCGAGTGCAAATCCCGCACGATGTCCAGGGTCGTCTGCGTGACGGCGCTCTCCTCCATGTCCACGCGCACGAACGAGTCCCGCGCCGTCGCGTCCGCCACCACCGCCCGCGCGTTGTGTAGCGCCAGGTTCCGGTCGAACAACAGACCGCACTGCGTGAGCTTCAGCGACACGTTGGCCTTGACGCCCACCTGGTCGATGCGCGCCAGCAGCCGCAGGTACTGTTTCACCTCGTCGCGAGTCTCCGGAGGGGAGCGCACCGCTTCGTTGAGGTGGTCGAAGCTGGCCATCAGCCCCTTCGCCGTGAGGGCCTTCACCGCGTCCACCGCCTCCTCCAGCGTCTCTCCCGCGATGAAGCGGGACGCCAGCTGGCGGAAGGGTTTGAGCCGCGTGGCCACGTCCTTGAGGTTGGACTGACGCGACAGGAACAACAGCGCGGAGCGGGACAGCTGGTCTGCGGCCGTGGTCATGTGGATGTGTTCCCCCACAGCTAGAGATAACGCCTGCTCAGTCAGGGTGCCGCGACAGGAAGTCGGACACGCGTTCATTGAACGCTTCCGGGTGGCTCATGTACGGCAGGTGACTGGCCGTCTCCAGGAACTCCAGCCGGGCGCCCGGCACCTGCGCCGCCACGTCGCGCGCGGCGGCCGGAGGCACCAGCAGGTCCCGGCCGCCCTCGATGATGAGCGTGGGCACGCGCAGCTCCCTCAGGCGGTGCAGGAAGTCCGCGGCCAGGATGTCGCGCAGCCGCCGCATCATCTCCAGCGGAGAAATGCGCCGGGCCTCGCGGACAATCTCGGCCCGCCCCTCCGCCGGCAGCCACCGGCCTCCCATGACCCGCGCCACCGTGGGCGCGAACACATACGCCAGCGGCCGGGGCGCCCGCACCAGCGTGGACAGCGACAACGCCAGCCGCCGCACCTTGCGCACGCTGGCCACCGGCGACACCAGCACCAGCGCCTTCACCCGCTGCGGGTGCTCCAACGCATACGCGATGGACAGCAGGCTGCCGTAGGACGACCCCATCAACGCGAAGCGCTCCGGCAGCCCCGCCTCCGGGTGGTTGAGCACCGACAGGTTCCACTGCAGGGGGGTATGCGTCGCGGGCGTCTTCAGCGGCGGCGTCCACAACAAGAGGTTCCACGCTCCCGCCAGCGGCTCCATGGGCGCGAACGACCGGCCACTGGCGCCCAGCCCCGGAAGACAGACCACCGTGCGTGATACATCCCTGTTGCCCCCGGGGAAGGTGAACAGCCGCACCGCCGTGCCCCGGACGGCGCGCTCCTCGCAGTCCAGCCGTTCATAGCCGCGCTGGATGTCTTCCACGTCCGGCACCTGCGGCGGCGGACGGGGCGGGGCGGGGA
>NZ_RAVY01000141.1:0-26007 GCF_003611625.1 Corallococcus sp. CA054B | reverse complement strand
GCTCATGCCTTCCGTTCCCCCCGCCCCCATCCCCACGCACACCGTCGTCGCCGAGCGGGCGCAGGCAGAGCGGCTGTCCGCGCAGCGCTTCCACCTGGTGCTGCTGGACACCGAGCGAGCGGGCACCGTGTACCCGCTCGCCACGGAGGACCTGCGCGTCGGCAAGTCCACCGACAACGACGTCGTCATCGACCACCCCACGGTCAGCCGCAACCACCTGGTGGTGCGCCGCCAGGGCGACCGCTTCCTCGTGCAGGACCTGGGCTCCACCAACGGCACCTTCCTGGACGGCGCCCAGGTGCGCGAGGCCTACCTGCGCCCCGGCGCCCTGCTGGAAGTGGGCGACGTGCGCCTGCGCTTCAGCCCGCAGATGGCGCCCGTGCAGGTGGAGCCCACCGCCGAGGACCGGCTGGGCGACCTCGTGGGCCGCAGCCTGCCCATGCGCCAGATCTTCGCGCTGCTCCAGCGCATCGCCCCCACGGACTCCACCGTGCTGCTGGTGGGCGAGACGGGCTCCGGCAAGGGCGCGGGCGCCAAGGCCATCCACAAGTTGAGCCCCCGCGCGGCCGGGCCGCTCGTCGTGTTCGACTGCGCCAGCGTGTCCGACTCGCTCATCGAGTCCGAGCTCTTCGGCCACGAGAAGGGCGCCTTCACCGGCGCGGTGGGCCAGCGCATCGGGTGCCTGGAGCGCGCCCACGGCGGCACCCTCTTCCTGGACGAAATCGACGACCTCGCCCTGGACCTGCAGCCCAAGCTGCTGCGCGCCATCGAGGACCGCGAGTTCCGCCGCCTGGGCTCCTCCACGCCCATCTCCTTCGACTCGCGCATCGTCGTGGCCAGCAAGAAGGACCTGTGGGCGGAGACGCAGGCGGGCCGCTTCCGCGAGGACCTCTACTTCCGCCTGTCTGTCTTCACCGTCAGCCTGCCGCCCCTGCGCGACCGCAAGGAGGACATCCCGCTGCTCGTGGAGGCCTTCGCGGGCGAGGGCCTGTGGCCCCGGCTGCCGGAGAAGATTCAAGAGCAGTTCCTGGGGCACACCTGGCCGGGCAACGTGCGCGAGCTGCGCAACGCCCTGGAGCGCGCCCGGCACATGGTGGACATCCCGGGCCTCGCCGGGGAGAACCTCCTGCGCGAGTTCACCCGCGACGTGCCCGCCCCCGCCGGGGACTTCCTGCCGGTGGAGTTCACCGGGCCGTTCAAGGTGTGCAAGGACGAGCTCGTCCGCGCCTTCGAGCGCGAGTACCTCACGCGCCTCCTGGGCCGCGCCCGGGGCAACATCGCCCGCGCCGCCCGCGAGGCGGAGCTGGACCGCAAGCACCTCTATTCACTGCTGCACAAGTACGGGCTCGTTCAGAGTGAGCCGGACTGAGCCCTTCGTGGCATGGTGGCGGCCGCTTTCACGCGGTCCCCCATCCCCCAGGAGGGCTTCATGAAGTTGCGTCCGTCCCGATGGCTCGGTGTGCTGTGCGCGGGTGTCCTGATGATGCACGCGACGGGCTGCTTCGGCTCGTTCAAGCTCACGACGAAAATCTGGCAGTTCAACAAGGGCATCTCTGGCAACAAGTTCGTCCAGTGGCTGGTGTTCCTCGTGTTCATCGTGGTGCCCGTCTATGAAATCGGCACGCTGGTGGACGCGCTCGTCGTCAACAGCATCGAGTTCTGGACCGGTGGCAATCCGGTGAGCAGCGTGGAGGGCGAAGACTCCAACACGCGCATCGTGAAGCTCAGCCCCACCGACACGCTGAAGATGTCCCGCGACGTGGAGTCCGGCGTCATGCGCCTGGAGTTGCAGCGCGAGGGCCAGGAGCCCGTGGTGCGCTACTTCGAGCCGCTGGAGGACGGCATGGTCGCGCGCGACGAGGCGGGCGCCCTGCTCATCCGCGCGCAGGGCCAGGCGGACGGCGCGGTGAAGGTGACGAACGCCACCGGCTCCACCGTGACGGTGCACGCACGGGACGCGGTGGACGCCGCGCGCCAGCTCTTCCTGGACGGCGGCGCGCCCGCGCTCGCGCAGTTCGCCACGCACCAGGGACAGCTCTCCCAGGGCATGGCCACGCTCGACACCTGCACGCCGTAAAGAAAAGGCTCAGGGCTTCCGGTTCGCATCACCGGAAGCCCCGGGTGATTCAGGGCGCGGGCTCGTCGCCCACCACGTCGCCCAGGTCCGGGCCGAAGCCCGCGTCGAGCGCCAGGGAGTTGAACGTCCCCTCCATGCTGCGCCCCGCGCCGTAGCCGTCGCCCTTCTTGAACGACAGGGAGAAGTCCCCCCGCGTGGCCTCGCCCACGTTGCCGCCTTCGTCCAGCACCAGGTCGCCGCGCTCCACCTGGGTGAAGACGCGCGCGGGCTCACCGGCGGCCACGTGCACCACCGACGCGCGGTCGCGGCCGGAGGGCGTGGTGCCGCCGAGTTGTACCTTCGTGCCCGGCTTCAGGTCCACGCCTTCCGTGTCCACCGTGAGCCGCGCCACCAGGTCCACGTCCAGGCCGTTGTTGCGGAAGTAGCTCACCTGGAGCGCCTCCGGGTTGCGGCGGATCTCCACCCTCGACACGTCGGTGACGGGGAACAGCTCCGACACGCTGCCGGACAGCTCGTTGTCTCCGCGGCACGCGATGGCGCCCGCGCCGCTCAGCACGGCCGCGAGCCCCAGCGCCGCCACGGCGCGTCCCGCGAGGCTCACCGCTCCACCGCCAGCGTCAGGGCCTGCGTGCCACCCGCGCGGTAGAGCACCACGCGCTGGCCGGAGGAGAGGAACGCCAGCTTCGGCGACCAGCCGCCCGCCGTGTCCACCGTCACCTCGCCCCACTGGTCCTCCACGCGCGTGGCGATGATGAGCGCGTCGTCGGACGGCGAGCAGCTGCCCTCGTTGCGCCCGGACTCCAGCGAGCAGACGTGGAACGCGATGGACGGGTCGTGCGTCTTCGGGTCGAACGCCAGCGACGGGTACCAGCCGCCGGAGCCCGTCTGGTACACCGGATCCGGCGTCGTCCAGTCCCCCGCCGCCGCGCACTTCGTCCCCGTCGTGCCCGCGCAGGTGATGAGCGTGAGCCGGCTGTTGGAGCGGTCCACCGCCGCGATGCCGAAGCCCACCGCCGGGTCGTACGCCATGGACGCGCCCAGCATCGTGTTGCCCACCGCCTGCACCTGCACCGGCGGCGTCCACGTGGTGCCGTCCGGGTTGCGGCGCTGGAAGAACACGTTCTGCCCCGGCGCGTCCGCGGCCCCGAAGGCCTGGTCGAACACCAGCGCGGGCTGGTCCCCCGCCATCAGCATCTGGAGGTGACCGCCGTACGCGCCCTTCTGGTCACCGCCCGAGGCCACCACCCGGTGCTGCCACGCCGTGGGCCCGCCGCTGGCCAGCTCCACGTCGCTGCCCGCCCAGTCCTGCTGCGGGAACTGACCGTTGTGCCCGTCACGGTAGACGACCAGGGCCTGGTTGCCACTGAAGACGATGGAGGGGTTGAGCCCCACCAGGTAGCCCGTGTCGCTCACCGGGTTGCCCGACACGGCCTGGTCACCCTGGGTGACGGGGATCTGCTCGGTCCAGGTGCCGTTCGCGTTGCGGTAGGACACCGCCAGGTCGCTCTGGAGCCAGAAGACGGATTCGTCGCTTCCACCGCCCAGGTAGCTCACCGCGGGCTGTCCGGACGGGCTGAACGCCAGCGACACGCCGTACACGCGCTGCACGGTGGCGATGGTCTCCGCCTGCGCCTGCACCTGGCCGTCCTTCACCTCGCGGTAGCGAAGCGCGGAGTCCTTGTCGCGCAGCTTCACGAAGTACGCGATGCCGATGCGGTCGTCCGGGCCCACCGCCATCGCGATGTTGGAGATGGCGAGCTGCTCGCTCGGCTCCGTGTCCACCGTCAGCCGCACGAAGGGCGTGTCCGTCGTTCCGCCATCATCCTGCGGCTTCGAGCCCGCGTCCGGGTTGGCCGGCTTGCCGCCGCCACATCCCAGCGCGAGCGCCGCTCCCAGTAGCCACGCGTGCCGTTTCATGCGGTCCTTCTCCTTGGTTCAGTCGGCCTGGTTGAGTGCGCCATCCTATGCCAGCCGCGCGCGTTGTCCGTCACGCCTCGCGGTGTGGCGCTCCGTCACGCACGCGGTGGGCGGCCAACCGACCCTGGCCCCTTCTCAGGTGCCGTGAAACACACGCACCTGGGATACGCTCGCACGCCATGGCTCGCGCGCGTTCGCTCCCCCCGAAGCTGTCCCGGCGCACCTTCATCCAGCGGCTCACCTTCTTCGGCGGCGGCGTGGTGCTGCTGGGTGGCATTGCGTGTAAACGTTCGAAGGAGGCGGAAGCGCCCAAGCCCGCGGAGCCCACCGGCACCACCTCCGCCGGCCAGGCCCTGCGCACCTTCTCCGCCTTCGAGTACGCCGTCGTCGCCGCGGCCACGGAGCGGCTGCTCCCCCGCGACGAGGACCCGGGCGCCCAGGACGCGGACGTGGCGCTCTACCTCGACCGCATCATGGAGACGCAAGGGCTGGAGTCCATGCACCGCGACTTCATCCAGGGCCTGTCCGCGCTGGAGCGCCGCGCGCAGCGCATGTTCCAGAAGGGCTTCGCGCAGGCCACGCCCGCCCAGCAGGACGAGCTGCTCGCCATCTTCAAGGACAGCCCGGCCGGCAGCGGCGAGGCCCACTTCTTCGAGCTGCTGATGACGCTCAGCCTGGAGGGCTTCCTGGGCGACCCGTCCTACGGCGGCAACAAGGGCCGCGTGGGCTGGCGGCTGATGGGCTTCGACACCGTGGGCACGCTCGCCATGGCGCCCCCGGAGGGCTACGACGGTCCCAAGTGCCTGCGCGAGTGCGGAGGTCACCACCCGTGAGCCTGCCTTCCGTGGACGTGTGCATCGTGGGCAGCGGCGCGGGCGGAGCGCCGCTCGCGCTGGAGCTGGGGAGAGCGGGCTTCAAGGTCGTGGTGCTGGAGAAGGGCCGCCACTACCAGCCCAAGGACTTCGTCCACGACGAGATCCTCAACAGCCGCCGCAACTTCTTCATGCCGCTGCCCTGGGAGGAGCCGCACCTGGTGCGCCAGGGGGCCAGGGGCCGCTACGAGCGCAGCAACGCGGCGTGGACCGCCAACTGCGTGGGCGGCGGCACCGTGCACATGAGCGGCTTCTTCTACCGCCTCAAGCCGGTGGACTTCCGCCTGCGCTCCACGCTGGGCGCCGTGCCCGGCACCACCGTGGCGGACTGGCCCATCTCCTACGAGGAGCTGGCCCCCTTCTACGACAAGGCGGAAGCCGAGCTGGGCGTGTCCGGACAGGCCGTCCCCCACCCCTTCGCGGAGCCCCGCAGCCGCCCCTACCCGCTGCCGCCCCTGGACGTGCACCCGGTGGCGTCCGAAATCGACAAGGTGTGCGCGGCCATGGGCTGGCACGCGCTGCCCACCGCGCGCGGCATCATCAGCAAGGCCTACAAGGGCCGCTCGCCGTGCGCGTACTGCGCGCTGTGCGGCAGCTACGGCTGCGAGACGGGCGCCAAGAGCAGCACGCTCGCGAGCCTCATCCCCAACGCCATCGCCACCGGCAACGTGGAGGTGCGCCCGGGCTGCATGGCGCGCTCCATCGAAGTGGACAAGCAGGGCCGCGCGAAGAGCGTGGTGTACCTGGACAAGGACGGCGTCGCGCAGGAGCAGCCCGCGAAGGTCATCATCGCTTCCGCCACCGCCGTGGAGAGCGCGCGCCTGCTGCTCAACTCCACCTCCAGCCGCTTCCCCAATGGCCTGGCCAACGGCAGCGGGCTCGTGGGGAAGAACCTCCTCTTCAGCTCCTTCGGCGGCTCGCGGGCGCACTTCCGCGTGTCCAAGCAGAAGGCCGCGCGGCCGTGGCTCACGGACCCGGCGCCCTTCGTCAACCGCAGCCTCCAGGACTTCTACGTGATGCCGGACGCGCGCCACGGCTTCCGCAAGGGCGGCACGCTGGGCTTCATGTGGGCGCACCCCAACCCCATCTACGCGGCGGTGGGCCTGGCGGGCACCGGCAAGGCGGGCGTGTTCGGCAAGGAATTGAAGGACCGCATGCGCGCGTACCGCGACTCGCGCATCCTCGAGTTCGAGGTCTACGCGGAGTTCCTCCCCACGCCCGGCACCTCCGTCACGGTGGAGTCCGAGGTGAAGGACAAGTACGGCATCCCCGTGGCCGCCATCACCCTGGACCGGCACCCGGCGGACTTCGCCGCCACGCGCTTCCTCGTGGAGCGCGGCGAAGAAGTGTTGATGCGCCTGGACCCGGACAGCGTGGAGCGCGTGGGCACGCAGGGGGAGACGACCATCCTCCAGCACGGCACCTGCCGCTTCGGTGACGACCCGGCGGCCTCCGTGCTGGACAAGCACTGCCGCGCGCACGAAGTGCCGAACCTCTACGTCGTGGACGGCAGCTTCATGCCCACCGGTGGCAGCGTGCCCTCCACGCTCACCATCGCGGCCAACAGCTTCCGCGTGGCGGACCACCTGGTGCGCACGCTCAAGGGCTGAAGCGGCGCACTACTGGAGGCGCAGCGGCGTCACGTCCACCTTCACCACGTAGCGCGCCTGCATGTCGGAGTCGAACTCCACCAGGTGGTCACCCACGCCGGTGACGTCCGCCTGCTGGGTGAAGACGCCGAACTTCTCCATCTGGTCCAACGCCGCGCGGCCCGTGGACGCCTTGCGCTGCCGTGCGCGGCAGCCCTCCTCGTGCACGGTGATGGCCGTCTCCTCGCCCGCCGCCGTCACCTCCTCCAGGTAGAAGCTCACCTTGATGGTGGAGGCCTCCGGCACGCGCACCAGCACCCGCCCGCGTCCAGGGAAGCGGCCTTCGGAGTAGCTCTCCGGCCCGAGGATGCAGCCCGCGTACTCACTGCACACGGGCCAGGACGCCTTGCAGACATCCAGCACGCGCGCGCCGATGAAGTCATCCCGCGAGCCGCCGCATGCGATGAGCATCAATCCCATCACAGCGCCCGCCAGTCGCGAGACATTCCGTGTTACAACTCCAGACATTCTTTCAAACCTCACCGAGGAGTGGATGTCCATGCGCCTGCGCAACCTGTGGCTGCCCCTCACCATCATCGCCCTGGCGGGCTGCGGAGACGAGGCCGAGGAGCTGCCGAACACGCCGCAGCTGCTCATCGACCGTACGGAGCTGAGCTTCGACACGGAGTTCTCCGCTGGGACCTACGTGGGGGCGACGACCTTCAACACGCTCTACATCGAGAACCGCGGCCTCCAGACGTTGGAGCTCAACGAGGCCTCCATCTCCGGCCCCAGCGTCTTCACCATGAAGAAGCCGGAGACCTGGCCGGAGAACGGCCCCCTGAAGCTGGAGACCTACCAGCGCACCTTCATCGAGGTCGCCTTCAAGCCCAACGCCGCGAAGGAGTTCACCGGCACGCTCACCCTCAAGTCCAACGCCGCCAACGGCGAGACGCGCGAGCTGGCGCTCAAGGGCAAGGGCATCGCGCGGTAGTCCCGGCGGTGCCCCCGGAGGCGGCGGAGGCGTGAAGCCCCGCCGCCCGCCCGGGCCTGCTAGCGGGTGAACTGGCAACCGCCCACCCACGTGCCACCGTCCTGCGTGGGCGCCGGGCACGACGTGGGCGAGCCGCCATCCGCCGCATTGTAGCTGCGCGGGTAGTCGCCGTAGCCGGTGCGCAGCGTGTAGCCCACGGGCGTGTAGTCCGTGCGCTCGGTGGCGCTCACCGCCACCTTGAGCGTGCCGCCCTGGATGAAGCGCCGCTCCAGGCAGGAGCACGTGTAGGGCGCCACCGTGACGCGCGTCGTGGTGGCCGTCTTCTCCAGCTGGTACAGCGCCTGGTAGCTGCTGAGCGGCGCGCTCGCGGAGGTGTGCCACGCGCGCATCGCCGTCGGGTTGTAGGCCAGCGTCAGCGCGCCGCCCGTGCTGGTGGTCGTCACCGGCATGCACCCGGTGGTGCCTCCGTCCGTGGCGGAGCCGTCACAGAAGGTCAAATCCAACGCCAGCCCGTGCGGCGTGCCGCCATCCGGCAGGTTGTCCACGTCCCACTGCACCAGCCACGCCGCGTCCTCCGGCGCGCTCAGCGGGGGGAGCTGGTACTCGAAGGTGTCCGTGTCGGAGGGCACCGCGTCGTAGTCCGTGGGGCCGCGCACGCCCAGGCCCGTGGCGCGGTCGTTGTTGCGCAGCCGGCCATGGCCGTACGTCAGCTGGCCCTTCACCTCGAAGGTGGCGTTGCCCACCGGCAGGTTGCCCGTGCCCACGCCGCCCAGCGTCTTGGCGCGCGGCTGCTCCACGCCGCCGCTGTAGGCGTTCTCCTCTTCCGTGTCCTCCGCCTCCCAGGACACCTCCAGCCGGTAGTCGCGGTCATCCGCCCAGTTGTTGCCGTCGTCCTGCACCACGAAGTGGTACGTCAGCTCCGTGCCGTGCGCGGGCACCGGCAGCCGGCCCTGGAAGTTGCTCAGGTTGGGGAAGCGCGCCGGGTCGGACTCCTCGCGCACGGACTGGATGCACAGCACGGCCTCCGCGTTGTTGCAGTAGGCCTGCACCAGCCCCGGCGCGTCGGGGTGCTCACGCGTGTCGCGCGGACACACGGCCGGGTTGTTGGTGCAGGTGGCGCGCTGCTCCGCGGTGACGGTGGTGCTGACGGTGGTGAACACCAGCACCTGCCGGTCCGCCAGCTGGCCCAGCGGCAGGGGCAGCGGGTCGAAGCGCGGGGTGGTGGGCCGCTCCGTCAGCCGGTAGCGCAGCACGCTGGGCTTCGTCAGGGTGGACAGCTTCACCGCGAACCAGTCGCGGTCGGACACGTAGCCCAGCCGGCCGTCGAAGTTCGTGGACGCGCCCGGCGCCCCCAGGTTGTTCACGGACGCGCGGGCGTAGGCGTCGTTGTCCCCGGACTGGTCGCGCGGGTCCTCCTCGTCCACCACGCGCACCTCCACCTCGTACGGCTGGCGCAGGTCGCCCGCGGGCACGGGCTCGTTGTTGCCCCGGTAGCCCTTCACCACCAGCGTCCAGGTGCCCGAAAGCCTCACCTTGCGCGCGGTGGCCAGCACGCCCGGGTGCACCTTGGGCAGCACGTTGCCCTCCGACTCCTTGTCGGTGCCGTTGGGGCGCAAGAGCTCATAGGACAGGCGGAAGTTGGGGGCGAAGCCCTGGTCCGGCGCGGTGACGCGCACGTAGGCGATCTTCCCCGCCGTCAGCGGGAAGCTGAAGCGGTCCACGTCGTTGTCCGTGGCCAGGTAGCCCTGCGCCGTGCCCACCTGCATGGCCCCCTGCGCCGCCAGCGCGATGGGCGTGGGCGTGACGTCGTTGGGCTCGTTCGCGTCCGGGTTCTCCAGCAGCTCCACCGTGAGCCGGTACGGGTTGCGCGCGTCGAAGTTGGGGCGCGCGGGGTTCGTGGGCGCGTCGCGCACCACGATGATGAGCTGCGTGTCCGGCGTGCCGTACGGCAGGATGATGTCCACCGGCCTCGGGGCGCCCGAGCCGTGCTGGTCCGACTTCGCCACCAGCGCGGTGCTCTTGTCCTTCTCCTGCACCGTGACGGACAGGTTCACCGGCGTGCTGGACGCCAGGTACGTGCCGGTGACGTGCACCAGCGTGCGCGCGGTGGCGGAGGCGGGGATGCGGACGCTGTACCAGTCCTCGTCCCCGGCCTTCACGTCACCCGTGAGCGCCAGGAAGCGCTCCATGGGCACGCCGGGCTTCAACTCACAGTCCGCGCTGGACAGGGCCTCCTCGCGGCTGTTGCAGAGGTCCTCCACCACGCCCGTGCCGGCGTCCGGCGTGTCGTCCCCTTCGGAGGAACAGGCGGCCAGCAGGAGGAGCGCGAGCGGGAGCAGTCGGGTGCGAAGGCGCATGGGAGGCTCGGGAGAAGAAGTCAGGGAACGGGCGAGAGGGTCGGGACGACGCCGGGGCAGCCGTCCACGAAGTCCTCGGGGTTCACGCGGATGACGCCATCCGGAGGCGACTTGATGCCGCCCACCGGGTAGCGCACGGAGTCCACGCGGAAGGTGCGCACCAGCGTGCGCGCGGTGGGGTCGTCCGCGGGCAGCATGGACACGGAGAGGTAGATGTCGTTGTAGCCCGCGCCGCGCTGCACGGTGCCGGCGTCCACGCCCCCGTCCACACCGCCGTCGGCGATCATCGCGAGGGTGGGCGCGAGCAGCACGTTGTCCACGCGGAAGCGGTAGCACTGGCGGCCCTGGTCATCCACCGGGCCGTCCGCCTCCATGCTGTAGCGGTACGCGTCCGAGGCCAGGTTGGAGGTGTCCACCTGCAGCGGGCGCATGTGCATGCGCAGCTCGCTGCGGTTGGTGAGGCCGTCCGTGTCCGGGTCCTCGTCCAGGTCCTTGCTGGAGCCCTGCGTGCCGCCGCGCCACTCCATGCCGTCCGGCACGCCGTCTCCGTCGCTGTCCTGGAGCGTGGCGTTGGTGCCGATGAACTGCTCGTCGCAGTCCAGGAGGCCGTCGCAGTCCGTGTCCACGCCGCGCAGCGCGGGCGGGCAGCCCTTGTCCAGGCCGCCGCCGTCCGGCTGCACTTCCTGGGTGGGGTCGAACTGCACGCCGCGGTCGCGGAAGTACACCTCCACGCCGTCGCTGAAGCCGTCGCCGTCCGTGTCCCGCAGGTTGGGGTTCGTGCCCAGCTCGTACTCGCGCGCGTCGGTGAGGCCGTCGCCGTCCGTGTCCGCCTCATCCAGCGGGCTGCCCGGGGGCGCGGAGAAGTTGGAGGCCACGAAGTCCTTCACGATGAAGGCGCGGCGCACCTGGCCGAACTGGAAGTTGAGGAAGTTGATGGGCTCGTTGTTGCGGAAGTCCCGGAAGTTGCCGCCGCCCAGCGTGGCCATCTTCTCCAGGCGGTCCGCGTTCTGGTTGATGATGAGCAGCGGGCAGCCGCCATCACCGAAGCCGCCGTCCTCCGCCACCAGGTCGCACACGGACGGCACCGGCTGCGTGGGGTTGAAGACGTGCACGGTGTTGAAGCGCACGTCCTCCACCAGGTCGCGCAGCTGGCGGATGCGCACCACCGCGTCGCCGCGGATGAGCTCGTCGTCCTGGTTGTTGGTGGGCTTGCCGTCCGACAGGAAGATGACCGAGTAGCGCGCCTGCGCCAGCGCGTCGCTCCCCGTGGGCTGCTGCCGCGCCCGCGCGATGTCCGTGTTGATGAGCGAGTAGATGTCCGACAGCGGCTTGACGAAGTCCGTCGAGTCCCGGTTCGGCGACGTGTCCGTGTTGCGGAAGGTGAGCAGCTTCTCCGTGAGGATGGCCTTCGCGGTGGCATCCAGCCGCGACACCTGCACGAAGCCGTCCTCCGCCGGGGGCCCGGGGTCCTGCGTGAGGAACGCCGTGGTGCTGCCCGCGAAGAGCATCACCGCGATGGAGACCTCGTCGTCCTGCGGGAGGTTCTCGATGAGGTCCACCAGCGCCGTGGCGCGCGTGCCGTCCGGGTCGCTCACGCGCATGGACTGGCTGGCGTCCATGGCGACGATGAGCTTGATGGGCCGGATGACCTCATTGGCGCCCAGCGTGCAGAAGCGCCCGTCCAGCGCCACGGCCCGGTCCGCGGGCACGTCCGTGTCGCGGCGCGGGTCGTAGAGATACGAATCGGTGCAGGCCACCGCCACGGCGAACCCCACCAGGGTGAGCGCCAACCAACGTCCCGCGCGGCTCACGGCGACGCGCCTCCCTGCGACGGCGACACGCCGACGCAATTGCCCTGGGCTCTCCAGGGGTCCACCAGCTGATCCGGACGGCGGAAGTCACCGTCCTCCATGGCCAGGTCCGGCCCCAGCGGCACGCGCACGCTGGGCGGCGCGTACTGCGCCCACGCGCACGCGGTGCGCCAGACGCCGTAGTCCGTGGCCACGCCGCTCTCCGGCGCCTCCGCGAACCACACCTTGAACAGGTTGTAGCCCTGCTTCACGCCGGAGCGGTCCGGCGGCGTCACCATCTGGAGGTTGGACACGGTGAAGTCGTAGCAGACGCCGTCCGTGTCGGTGCCGCCCGGGACCTTCTTCACCTCGTACTGGATGCCGTACTTGTCGTGGAAGGGCCGGTCGCGCCGGGTGGGGTCGCTGCCCGCCTTCAACTCCTCGTCGTCCGGGATGCCGTCGCCGTCCGTGTCCAGGCCGGCCACGCTCGACTGGAGTGGGTTGAGGCCGTACTTCGCCTCCAGCCCGTCCGGCACGCCGTCGCCGTCGCTGTCCACGATGCCCTGGCGCGTCTTGAGGTAGTCCTCGGCGAACTGCGACAGCCCGTCACCGTCCGTGTCCCGGCAGGTGCAGCCGGGCGTCAGCGGGGACTGCGGGTTGCAGCCGCGCGCGTCCAGGTCATTGCCCGCCTTGAAGCCCTGGTCCTGGCGCCGGTACTCGAAGCCGTCGCTCAGGCAGTCCCCGTCGCTGTCGATGGTGAAGGGGTTCGTCTTGAGCGTGAAGCTGTTGTCCAGCGTGTCCGGGACGCCGTCGCCGTCGCTGTCCAGCACGCGGCCGTCATCCCCCGGCGCGGAGCTCAGGGGCTCCACCATCAGCGTCTTCATCACGTTGGGCGACGCGAAGGAGGAGTAGTCCAGCGCGCCCAGGCCCAGCTCGCTGATTTCGGCCGTGTCGCTGAACTCCTGGTACACGCCGTTGCCCATCTCCGCGAAGCGCTTGAGCAGGAACGAAGCAATCTTCTTCGCCGCGGCCGGGTACTGCGCCTCCGGGACGCCCGGGTAGGTGCCGTAGATGTCCTGGCAGATGGGGCCGCAGGCGCGCACGGCCTCTTCGTTGAAGAGCAGCACCGTGTGCATGCGCACGTCGCCCACGTTGTACTGCGTCTTCAGCTCCATCAGCCGGCGCACGTAGCTGAAGAGCTGGTAGTTCTGGTTGCGGTCCGTGCCCACCTCGAAGCCGGTGATGGCGTCGGTGGTGCTGGTGGCGTTGCAGAAGCTGGTGATGGAGTCGCGCCAGGTGAGGTCCGGCGTGTCCGGGCCCGCGTAGACGGACAGGTCGTCGTTGGCCGAGCAGCGCGGGTACGGCGTGCCGTCCGTGAGGAACACGACGACGTAGCGCGTGCGCGGCAGCAGCTCCGGCGTGGACTGGGACACCGCCTCGATGTCGCTGGCGATGAGGCTGTACGCGTAGCTGAGCGCGCCCTGGTAGTCCGTGCCCTTGCCCAGCTGCGACTGGAGGCCTTCGATGTAGCTGTTGATGTTGCCCGGCGGCGCGAAGCGGTCCCCCGTGGAGGCCGGCGGCCAGGTGTTCTTCACGTTCGTTTCGAACGGGGCAATGGCGATGCTGATGTTGCCCTGGCGCGCCTCGTTGATGCGCCGGAAGCCATTCACCACGTTCTTCAGGGCGCGCACGCGCGCGGGCTCCGTCACGCCCGGCGGGATGATGGCCTGAACCTCCGCGCGCTCGCAGAAGCCGCTGCCCTCCTGCGAGCCCGGCGGATCCGACACGCACATGCTGCCGGACTCGTCCACGACGAGCACCACCTTCACCGGGAAGCCGGTGGGGTTCGCCGGGCGCGTGCACACCCGGCCGGTGAGCGTCAGCCGGTCATCCAGCTGGGACTGCTCCTGGGCGCGCGGCTCCAGGAGCGTGTCTGAACAGGACAGCACACCCAGGACCAGGAGGCCGGTCGCAAGAAGCGGAACGACGAACTGACGGCGCATGCGATGCGGACCTCCTGGCATGGGGGACATCCTTTTCTTACGCCTTCTTGCGGCGGCGCAGGAGCAGGCCGAGCACGCCGGCGCCCAGGGCCGCGGCGCTACCGCCCGCGGGCAGCGAGGTGCAGCCACCGCCGTCGTCCTGATTGCCCACCTTCACGAAGAGGCTGGACACGGAGGCGCGCTGGTCGGGGAACACGCGGTCCGCGAAGGCCAGGCGCGTGGACACCTGCAGCTCGTACTCGCCTTCCTTGTCCGGGTTGAAGTTGGGCACGCTGCCGTCCACGTACTGGTACTCCCAGTGGCGGCTGTAGGTGACGGCGCCCTTGGGGTTCTCCACCACCGCGGTGGAGCCGGAGGGACGCTTCACCACCGTCCACGTGTACTCGATGGCCGCGCCGTTGCGGTTGGCGAACAGGGGCGGGCGCACCGCCATGCCCGTCTTCTCCACGCTGATGGAGCCGCCGGTGCCCACGCTGAAGGGCGACTTCGGGTCCAGGCAGTCGTTGGGGTTGTCCTTGTTGAGCACCACGCAGTAGCGCGTGTCGCACGCGTCGCCCAGGCCGTCACCGTCGTCATCCGCCTGGTCGCGGTTGGCCACCGCCGGGCAGTTGTCCGCGGCGTTGAGCACGGAGTCGCCGTCGATGTCCGGGTCGCACGCGTCGCCGATGCCGTTGGCGTTGGTGTCCTTCTGGTCCGGGTTGGACAGGCCGGGGCAGTTGTCCAGGTTGTCGGAGACGTTGTCGCCGTCCGCGTCCACGCGGCACGCGCTCACGTCCGCCGGCAGCTGCTGGTTCTCATTGGCGATGAGCGGGCAGTTGTCCTCGCCGTCCTTGCGCCCGTCGTTGTCGTCGTCGTCGTCGCAGACGTCGCCAATGCCGTCCCCGTCGTTGTCCGCCTGGGTGGCGTTGGGGATGGAGGGGCAGTTGTCCTCGCCGTCCAGCTTGCCGTCGTTGTCGTCGTCCGGGTCGCACGCGTCGCCGATGCCGTCACCGTCGGTGTCCAGCTGCGTGGCGTTGGAGACCGCCGCGCAGTTGTCGCAGGCGTCGCCAGCGAGGTCGCCGTCGCCGTCCGCCTGGTCGCGGTTGGACGTGAACGGGCAGTTGTCCTTGTCATCCGCCTTGCCGTCGCCGTCCGCGTCGTCCGTGTACGACAGCGTCTTGCCGTCGTCCGTGTACGCCACCCAGACGGAACAGCCACAGCCACAACCGCAGCCGCCGCCCTCCTCCTTCGGGCGACCGCACTCGTCTCCGAGGCACTCCGGGTTGTCCGGGTTCTGCTCCTGGGCCTGCACGGTGCGGGGGCTCAGCACCAGGAAGGCTCCGAGCGCCAACATGGGGGCAATGCGACCGATAGTCATGGTGACTCCTTTCACAACCCCTGCCCCTAGCAAGAGGCGATCCCGCGTCTGTAGGAGTTTCAGGGTGAGGAACTTCAAGGGGTTGCGCGTTCGGAAGAGCCTGCTACAGGAAGGGTGTGGGGGGGACACCCCAGTCAGACTGTGGGGAACACCCCACGCCAGCGGGTCGGCTCAGTTGCTCACGATGAAGTCGTCGGAGACGAGGGGAACCATCCCGGCGGGGGTGCGGCCCGTGTCGGGGTCGTACTGGATTTCCTGGATGAAGAGCGAACCCACGCCCGCGCCGCGCGGATCATTGTCCCGGCCCACCTGGAGGTAGAGGTAGACCTCGTTGGTGCCGGCGGAGATCACCTCGCCGGGAATCAGCGGGTGGGGGCGCTCCAGGGTGGGGACCAGGGAGACGTTCTCCACGCGGGTGCGGTAGCAGGCGCGGTTGCTGGTGCCGGTGGGGGGCAGCGGGACGATGGAGTAGCCGTAGCCGCGCTCGCGGTGGAAGTCGAGGTCGGCGCTGAGCGGGTCGCCGTGGGCCTCCACCTCCGCCACGTTGGTGAGGCCGTCCCGGTCGGTGTCGAGCAGGTCCTCGGCGACGAGCGGGTTCGTCCCCGACAGGGCCTCCACCAGGTCCGGCAGACCGTCGCCGTCGGTGTCGCCCACGCAGGGGTCGCTGCCGAGCACGCGCTCCTCGCAGTCGTTGAGCCGGTCGCCGTCCGTGTCCTGCACCACGCTGCAGCCGTTGATGATGTCCACGGCGAGCGGGTCCAGGCCCATGCGCAGCTCCACGCCGTCCATGAGCCCGTCCTGGTCGGTGTCGGGGACGGCGGGGTCCAGGCCCAGGGCGCGCTCGTCGTCGTCCGCCACGCCGTCACCGTCGCTGTCGGTGAGCATCTGGCCGTTGCGCACCTGCACGTTGCGGTTGAAGGCGAGGAAGCGCTTCAGCTTGAGCGCGTTGTCGAGCGCGCCGTAGTCCAGCCGCGTGAGCGCGTTGGGCAGGCCCACGAAGTCCGTCTCCACGGGCGCGCTGCCGCCCGCGTTGGCGATGGCGGCCACCTGCAACCGCGTGACGGGGTCGGGCGAGGCATCGCGGACGTAGATGGGCTGGACGCTGACGTCGCCCGCGCCCAGCTGCTCCACCAGGCCCTTGAGCTCGCCCACCACGGCGGTCAGTTCGCACTGGCTGCACGAGGCGTTGCACTGGGCCTGGGCTTCCGGGGACGCGTTGCAGCCCGCGGCCTGCGACAGCGCGGTGCAGCGGCTGTCGATGCCGATGTTGAAGGCCGGGTTGTCACAGCTCACGTCGGAGCTGCGGATGACGGGCGCGACCACGTAGCGCGAGCGCGCGACCTCCCCCTTGCAGGAGGCCTGCATCTCGCCGGACATCAGGCTCTTGGACAGCCGCAGCGCGGAGCGGATGCTGATGGGGCCATCCTGCTGGTAGCTGGCGTAGCGGGGCAGGACGGCCTGGAAGCTGGCGGCGTCCGTGAAGCTGCCTTGCAGACCGGTGGCCACCGAGTGGAAGGCCACGAGCCCGAAGCGCATCTGGGGGCCGGTATAGCGCGAGGTGAGCGTGGTGAGCCCGTCCACCGCGGAGCCCACCACCTCCGGCTCCACGCCGGTGCCGCCCTGGAGCGCGAAGATGACCTTCACGGGGAACGCGTCGCCCGTGGCCTCGGGGACGCAGAGGTCGCCCTCGAAGTTGGCGCGGTCGCGTGTGCCGCCCGCGCGGTCACCAATCGAATAGAGCCCCGCGTCGGTGCACGACAGCCACAACGTGGGAAGCAGGAGCCAGGCGACCCGGGGGGAGGAACGCATTCGTTGGATTGTAGACCTCAGCCCCCCCTTCCAACGCAAGCGACCCGAGGGCCGGATCCACGTGAAGGCCCTGACACCGCTCCGGCCTCTTCGCGCCGGCCGAGAAAAGGTCGCCGCCAACCAGGCTGGAATGTCCACATCCCGCCTGGAATCAGCCCTCAACAGAATCCTGGTCTTACCGGGATGGTTCCGATTTCGGGGAGAGGAAAGACATTGCCCATGCAGTTCAATCCCCAAGGAGCAAGACCATGAAGAAGACGCACGTGAAGCTGGGCGGGACCGTGGCGATGTTCGTGCTGGCGCTGGGTGCGACGGGCGCGATGGCTCACAACCGTGAGGTGAAGAGCCACGATCCGCGCATGGCGGTGTCCATGGAGGAGGTCGTGCTGGTGTCGAAGACGGGCCCCCTGGCCGGTGGCTCGGGCGGCGGCAGCGGCAACGGCAACTGCGGCATCCTCAGCAACATCCTTGGCGGCGGCAACATCATCGGCAACACCACGGGCAACCTGCTGGGCCTGATCATCGGCGGCGGCAGCATCTCCGGCAACTGCAACTGACGCCGGCTGACGTCACAACCCCCTGAAACGCAGTAGCAGTCCATTCAAGACGGACCCGACGCCGGAGGTGCCCCCTCCGGCGCTCGGTCTGGAGCCCCCATGCGACACACGTTGACTCCCCGGCACGGGTTGTTGACCGGCCTCGCCGTGCTGCACCTGCTGATGGTGGCCCGTGGCGCGCTGCACGTGCCCCTGCTCCCGCTGACGGACGCCACGCAGACCTGGGCCCAGGCCTATGGGCACTGGACGGGGGCGAGCAGTGGTTTCAGCTTCTTCGCCCCCGGGGTGAGCCCGGCGGTGCGTGTCTCTTTCGACTTGGAAGATGCGTCCGGCGACCGGCTACACGACGACTTCCGGTCCGACAACGGCGCCGTGAGCGTGCGCATCCACTCCATGAACCTGCGCTTCAGCCTGGAGGAGAGCCGGGACGCGCTGGCCCGCGCGTGGGCGGCGGCGATGTTCGGCCGGCACCCCGACGCGCGCTCCGTCACGGTGCGCGTGGAGTCGCTGCAGCTGCCCAGCATGGCGGCGCACCTTCAAGGGTCACAGCCCCTCTGGACGGAGGCCTACCGCGCGGAGTTCCAGCGCCGCGTGCCCGCGGCCGTGTCCACGGGGGAGGTGACGCCATGAGCGCCCAGAGCTGGAAGTCCGCGGTGGGGGCCAGGCTGGCGGCGTTCGTCGGCGCGCCTTCTTCTCCGCAGCCGTTGGGCGTGCTGCGCATCGGCGTGGCGGCGCTGCTGCTCATCCAGGCGTGGAGCCTGTCGGAGAGCCTGCCGGAGCTGTTGGGCAACCAGGGCTGGGTGCCCTGGAGCGTCTCCGAGGCGATGGCGTCCCCGTCCGTGCCCCGGGTGGGCGCGGTGGTGGCCGCGCTGGCGCCGCTGGGTTTCTCGCAGGCGGCCAGCATCCAGGGCCTGACGTTCGTCTACGTGGTGGCGCTGCTGGGGCTCTTCCTGGGTCTGCACACGCGGCTGTCGGCGGTGGTGGCGTGGATCCTCCACACGGTGCTGCTCAACAGCATCAGCTTCTTCTCCTATGGCGTGGAGACCTTCGCGCACATCAGCCTGTTCTATTGCGCGGTGTTGCCGGTGGGCACGGCGTACTCCCTGGACGTGCGGGCGAAGAGGCTCTCCGACGCGCCGTCCGCGCTGGCGACGCTGTCGCTGCGCGTGTTGCAGGTGCACCTGTGTCTCATCTACCTGACCACGGGGCTGGAGAAGCTGCTGGGGCCCGTGTGGCGGGACGGGACGGCGCTCTGGGAGGTGCTGATGCAGCCCCAGTATGGCCAGTTCGACTTCGCGTGGCTCGCGGTGGTGCCGTGGCTGGTGAAGCTGGCCACGTGGGGCACGCTGGTGGTGGAGGTGGGCTACGCGTTCTGCGTCTGGCCCCGGCGCACGCGGGGGCTCTGGGTGGCGCTGACAATGGGCCTGCACCTGGGCATCGCGGTGATGATGGGGCTGTGGATGTTCAGCGGGATGATGGCCATGCTCACGTTCGCGGCGTTCGGGTGGCCGCTGCTCACCGAAGCGCTGGCCACCCGGGTCCGCGCCGCGGTGCTGCTCCCCTTCCACTCCAATCCCGCGCGTTAGGGCGAGGGCTTCGTGGGTGACGGCTCCCGCTCGGGGGCCGCGGCACGCGTCACGCGCAGCCTCGGCTTCGCGATGTTGGCGGCGTCCAGTGCGTGGACGGACAGCTCCACGTCGACACATTCAGGTCCGGGCTGCCCGGTCGCGGACTGTGGGAAGAGCGGGACGGACACATCCCGCCCGTACCACTGGCCTGGCCCGAGGAGGAGGATGTCCTCCTCCCGGCGCGGTGGCGTCCGGACATCGACGACGAGGAACGGCAGGGACTGCCCGCTGACACAGTCCAGGACCCGCTCCACGGTCAGCGTGTGGCTCTCGATGAGACGCCGGTCCAGGCACAGGCTTCCACTCGAAGTCCCCAGCAGCAGGCGCCCTGACAGGGTCTGTCCATCGAAGCTCGCGTGCTGGAACTCCACCCGCGCGGTCGCCGGTTCATGCGTGGGGCATGCGGCGGCCTGAGCATCGGCACCGGGCCTCGATGTGCCAGGAGCTTGAGCCGTGGCACATGCCGAGTGCAGGGCGGCGCTGATGAAGAGCGCCCAGGAGGAGAACCGACGCATCCGCAAACCCTACTCACAGCGTGAGCAGGTACGCGAGCAGATCGTCGCGCTCCTCGGCGGTGAGCGCCTGCGCGGCGCCGTGGTTCAGGCCTGGGGTTTCCAGCAGCGTGCGCAGCGGGAAGCGTGAGCCCACCACGAGCCGGTCCTCCTGCACCGCGTAGCCCGCCGTGGCGCTCGTCAGGAGGGGCCACACGTCCCAGGTGCCCACCAATGAGGGCGGCGCAGCGCCTGTCACCAGGTGCTGCTGCTCCAGCCGCAGCGGCAGCGCGATGGGCGTGCCCACGTCCTGGTACTGGCCCCGCGTCGAGGGGTCCTGGTCCAGCGTGAAGAGCGGCGCGGGGTGGCAGGCCAGGCACCGGGCCTTCCCCTCGAAGAGCGCCAGCCCCTTCACCGGATGGCCGGTCCTGCCGTCCGGCAGCGTGACCGTCTCCAGCGGCGCGCCGTCCTCGCCCCGGTAGGGGTTGGGCGCGGTGGGCAATAGCGAGGTGTAGAGCGCCAGCGCCTCCACCTCCGACGGCAGCGGATCCGGGTTGTGATAGCGGTTGCGTCCACCCACCGTCTCCGCCGTCTCCGCGATGCTGCGCGTGCTCGCGGGCGTGAAGTAGGGCGGCGTGTCCCGGCTGCCCAGGGCCGTCGTGGACCGGTAGATGCGCATGGGGCGCGTCTTTTCGAAGAAGACGCCGCCGGTGTGCCCTTCGATGTGGCACGCGTCGCAGCTCATGCCGGTGCGCCCCACGTCGGTGAAGTAGAGCACCTGCCCCAGCCGGCGCTGCTCGCGCGAGCGCACGTCCACCACCGGCCACTGCCGCGTCACGCGCGCTCTTCCCGCCCGCGCCTCGCTCACGTCCACCACCGCCACCGTGCCCGTGAAGCGGTTGAGCACGTAGAGCGTGCGTCCGTCCGGGGACAGCACCAGCGAGCGCGGCCCGGAGTGCAGTTCCAGCCCCGCCCTGCCCTTCGTGCCCAGGTCCTCCACGGGGCGGATCCACGGCGTGCCCTCCGGCGCGTGCACGGGCAGCGTCTGGAGCACCGCCTCGCGCGCGGCCGCGTCGCCCTTCACCAGCGCCTTCGCGTCCAGCACCCTCACCTGCCCCAGGCCCACGTCCGCCGCGTAGAGCAGCCCGGCGCGGTCATCCAGCGCCAGCCCCTCCGTCACGCCCGCGCCGAAGCCCCGGTGCCGCACCACCTCCTGCCGGTCCAGGTCCAGCACCGCGACGCCACTGTTCGCGCTCACCTCCATGCGCTGGGCGTTGGGGCCCACGTTCGGCCCCAGGCTCGACATGAAGAGGCGCTTCAAGCGGTCGCTCGCGACCAGGGCTCGCGGTGCCTTGCCGCCCATCACCTGCGCGGAGAAGGCCTCCGTGGTGCCTCCGATGATGGGCACGCCGGGCTTCGGCACCACCGGCGCCAGCTCCCGGCCGTCGTCCTGGCGCAGAAGCACCACCTGCCCCGTCTGGAGGCTGCCCACCGCGAGCAGCCCGTTCCACCGCGCCATCGCGCGCGGGTTCGGATCCACGGCCGCGCTCCACTTCTCGCGGCCATCCTCCAGCGCGAGCGCGTGCACCGTGTCGCGGTGGTGCTCGGCGACGAAGGCCACGCCCTTCGCCCCGTCCACCTCCAGGCCCCACACGCCCGGGGGCGCGGGGAGGACCCGCGCCTTCCGCTCCGGCGCGTCCAGCGCGTACAGCCAGAGCTCCGCGCCGTACTGGTGGGCCACGCCCAACCAGGGATGGCCGCTGGCGTCCTTCCAGGTCGCGAGCGCCGACGGCCCGTCCCCCACCGCCATCGCCTCCACGCGCCCGGACGCCACGTCCAGCGCGAACACCGTGTCCGTGGGCGGCGACGCGACGAAGAGCGTGCGCCCGTCCGGGGACAGCGCCAGCGCCATCAGGTCCGGGAAGGCCGCGTCGTTGACCAGGGTGAGCCGCGTGGTGCCCGTGGGCCGGGGGCCGGTCCCGGCGAGCGACAGCTGCACGTCCGTCTGGAAGGTGCCCTCGGGGAGCTTGAGGCCGGGGGGGAGCCTCGCGTAGCCATGACGCGCGTCCACCACCGTGAGCGGCACCTCCCGCGACAGGGGCGCGCCGAGCACCAGCCGCAGGCCCGGCACCAGGTTCTCCCCGTAGAGGGAGAGCGGCTGCGAGGTCTGGTTGCTGGTCAGCTTCGGGCCCACGGCCTGGAGGATGGGGCGCGGCTCGGCGGGAGCGGTGGATGGCGCGGGCGCGGGCGTCGGCGCGGGGTTGCTCCCGGGCTTCAACGCGAACAGCCCCAGGCCCAGGAGCACCAGGGCTCCGAGCACGGCCGCGATCCATCCCCGATGGCGAGTGACACCTATCACGCGTGGGCATGCCTCCCGCGCGCGAGCATCCTCCATCCGCCCACCGTGTCACGATGACTTCGTGCCACGTCTGCTCGCATGCTGGGGAGGCACCGCTCGGAGGGAACCCCACGGGACGTTTCCAGCGTACCGGCACGAAGAAGGACGAGTCGTGGAGAGTCCGCCCCAGGTGAGGTGGACTGCCCCCCACACCTGATCGCCACAGGCCATGCCATGGGGCTGGAGTGTGCGTTGACAGGTCGGGGCTCGCATCGCTTAACCTGTTGATGATGCGACGTTTCCTCCTCTTCTGTGCCGTCGCCAGCGTGCTCGGCTTCGGTCCCCTCTCCCCCGCGAACGATGCCTGGGCCCAGGGGCGTACACGCGCCTCCAAGACGAAGGCCGCGAAGGCACCCAAGGCCAAGAAGGGCTCGAGCAAGGCGCCCCCGCGCATCGAGACGAAGTCGAGCACGGCCGTCACGGATCCGGTGACGGGAGATGCCTCGGCCGCCGCGACGTCCGCGCCGCCTCAGCGCGGCCCGTCGCGCATCGACTTCGACGACCGGCTCATCCAGGGCCAGACGAACAAGTCCGGCGCCGTGTATCTGTATGACCGCAAGGAATTGAAGACGAAGTCGATGCTTCGCGAGCGCGACAGCTTCCGCTCGGAGACGCTCGCCACCGTCTACGATCAGTAGGGCCGTACCGCCCATCCCCCCCTTTGAAGGGAGCGTCACCGTTGAGCGGCCAGCCCAGCGTCCTGCAAGTCGTCATCCTCCGCGACGGCCTCCTGGTGGGGACGGAGGTCTTCGTCCCCGGCACCTACGCGCTCGGCTCCGATGCGTCGTCGGATCTTCGGCTGGACGACGCGTCCGTGTCGCCTCGCCATGCGTTGCTGTACTTCCAGAACGGCCGCACCGCGATCCAGGACGCGGGCGGCGGCACCAGCGGCGTCTTCGTCAACGGGCACCAGGTCACCGCCTGTGAGATCCGCTCCGTGGACGAGGTGCTGTGCGGTCCGTTCGTCCTGAAGACACGGATCCTCAACCAGCGTCCCGTCGAGTCCAAGCCGCAGCCGCCGCCGGAGGTCGCCGCGCTCCTCGGAGGTGCGGGGGCTCCGCCCGCCGCGCCCCCGCACGGTGGCAACGGGGCGCCGCACGCGTTCGCGCCCGCGAATGGCTTCGCGCCCCAGCACGGCGCGCAGGCCGCGCACGCGCAGCAGGCCGCGCTCGCGCAGCAGCAGGCGCAGCAGGCCGCGCTGGCACAACAGCAGGCGCAGCAGGCCGCGCTGGCACAACAGCAGGCGCAGCAGGCCGCTCTCGCGCAACAAGCCGCCTACGCCCAGCAGCAGGCCGCGCTCGCGCAGCAACAGGCCCAGCAGGCCGCGCTCGCGCAACAGGCCGCTTACGCCCAGCAGCAAGCTCAGCAGGCCGCGCTGGCACAACAGCAGGCCGCGCTCGCGCAACAGCAGGCTCAGCGAGCCGCGCAGGCTCAGCAGGCCGCACACACGCAGCAGCAGGCTCAGCAGGCCGCCTATGCCCAGCAGCAGGCTCAGCAGGCCGCGCTCGCGCAGCAGCAGGCTCAGCAAGCCGCCTACGCCCAGCAGCAGGCCGCGTACGCCCAGCAACAGGCGCAGCAGGCCGCGCTCGCGCAGCAGGCCGCGAAGGCGGCTCACGCGCAACAGGCCGCGCACGCGCAGCCCGCGGCGTCGAAGCCGGCTCCCGCTCCCGCCGTTCCCGCGGGCACCGTTCCCTCCGCGCGGCGCCGTCCTCCGTCGGAGGCCATGCCCAGCCTGCTCGCCGTGGACGACCTGCTCGCGGACGTGGACACGGACGTCGCCGCGCCCACCTCCGGCCCCCTCGTCCTCGACGCGGCCCCAGCCAGCCGCCCTACGCACGCGCCGAAGATCGGCCCAGGCAAGGGCGCGGCCCAGCTCTACATGGAGCTGTACTGGGGCGCCGTGCGCCGCGACGCGCGCCGCTTCGTCCCGGACGCGAAGAAGCCCGTGAAGGCCGCCGTGGACGAGCTGGCCCCCATGCCGCTGTGGGGCTTCACCCTCCCCGAAGGTGACGACTTCACCCTCGCCGAGTCCGTCAACGGCAACTACCGCCTCTTCGTGCCCCCCGGCACCGACGTGGAGAAGGCGAACGGAGACGGCCGCTTCGGCCCCGTCGCCACCGCCGCGCTCGAGTCCGACGGCAGCCGCCGCTTCGTCACCCTGCGCGACGGCGCCGCCGCCCGCCTCACCCAGGGCAAGATGTCGCTCGTCGCCTACGCGGCGCCCGCCCCCGAGCGCGTCTTCGTCAACCCGCTCAAGGGCCTGCCCTGGCTCACCCTCTTCTTCCTCGCCATCTTCGGCGGCGGCCTGGGCTGGTTCATCGCCACCCGGCCTCAAGGCCCCGCGACCGCGGACTTCACGCAGAAGAACCTCCCGCCCGTCGCGCTGCGCCTCATCGCCCCCGAGCCCAAGAAGAAGGAAGAGGCCAAGAAGAAGCTCGAGACCCTCAAGAAGAAGGAGCCCGCGAAGGACAAGCCCGTCGTCGCGGAGAAGGCGCCTCCCAAGCCCGTGAAGGAAGTGCAGGTCCCCAAGGCCGTGGCCGCCGCGCCGGAGAGCAAGGCGCTCAAGGCGCTCGCGAAGCTGTCCGCCGCTGGCCCCGCCACCAACGACCTGCTGGCCGCCGTGGACAAGCTGGGCAGCGGCCCGGGCAGCAAGAACGCCAAGCAGACCAACTACAAACTCGCGGGCCTCATCGGCAAGGCGCCCATCGCCAACGCGGGCCTGGGCACCTTCGGCCTGGGCGGCGGCGGCAAGGGCGGCGGCGCCACCCTGGGCGCGGAGCTGTTGCGCGGCAAGGGCGGCGGCGGCATTGGCGCGCTGGGCGCGGGCGGCGTGGGCAAGGGCGCGGTGGGCGGCACCGTCACGCGCGCCACCGCGCGCAGCATCTCCTCCACCCAGGGCACCGTGGACCGCGAAGCCGTGGCCAAGGTCATCAACAGCCACCTCAATGAGGTGCACGGCTGCTACGAGCGCGCGCTGCTCAAGGACCCCGGCCTCGCCGGCAAGGTGGTGCTGGAGTGGGCCATCGGGCTCAACGGCCGCGTCGCCTCCGCCAAGACGAAGTCCTCCACCCTCCGCAACGCCTCCGTCGAGGCGTGCATCCTCAGCAGCCTGAAGGGCTGGCAGTTCCCAGCCCCCAAGGGCGGCCAAGTCATCATCACGTACCCGTTCCTCTTCAACTCGGTCGGCTACTGACGCGGGGTCGCTCCCCCCACCCCACGTCGTCCCCCGCCTCCTGACAGGAAAAAGTCCCCGTGCGATTCCTCCTGCTCTCCCTCTTGTGCCTGGTGCCCGGCCTCGCGCGCGCCCAGGCCGAGGAACTCGAGAACCGCGGCACCGTCTCCGGGGTGCAGGACCGGCTCTACCGCATGCACCACGAGCTCTCGCTCGGCGTGGGCGTGCTGCCCGCGGATGCCTTCCACAAGGGGCTCATCGGCACCGTCGGCTACACGTACCACTTCAGCGACAGCGTCGCGTGGCAGGTGGGCCGCGGCACGTACAGCTACAACGTGCAGACCAGCCTGCGCCGCCAGTTGGAGCGCGACTTCGACGCCGCCCCCACCGCCACCGCCTTCGAGGACCAGGTGCAGTGGATGGTGGGTTCCGACCTCATGTGGAGCCCGCTGTACGGCAAGACGTCCTTCCTCAACGCGAACGTCATCCACTTCGAGGTCTTCCTGCTGGCCGGCGGCACGGTGGTGAAGGTGGACCGCAGCGACGGCTTCCGCCCCGCCGTCAACCTGGGCCTGGGCGTGCGCATGTTCTCCAGCCAGAACGTGTCCTTCCGGCTGGACGTCACCAACAACACCGTCTTCGCGGGCGCGTCGCGCATCATCAACGTGCCCACCGTGCAGATTGGGACGGCCTTCAACTTCGGCGCCACGGAATGACGTCCCGCCCGCTCATCGTCGCCGCGCTCGCCAGCGCCGCGCTCTTCGTGTCCCCGACGGTCGCCCTCGCGGCACCGGACGCGGGCACGCTGCCCATGCCACCCCCACCGGCCGCCGCCGCGAAGGCCGCTGGCGCGCCCACCGACGCGGGCACCGCCGGCCCCACGGACGCGGGCACCGCCGCCGTCCCGCCCGCTCCCGGCAAGGCCGCTGTCGCGGAGGCGCCCCCGCCCCCGCCGCAGAAGGTGCCGCCGGAGACCTTCGACAACGCGCTCAAGGC
>NZ_RAVY01000140.1:0-26279 GCF_003611625.1 Corallococcus sp. CA054B | reverse complement strand
GGAGAGCCAGGGTTTGAGCAGGCGGGGCAGGGGGACGTCCTCCCAGGCGGCGAGCCCCAGGGCGGCGAGCGCGGCGGGGATGAGGGCCTTGCGAAGCGCGGGCGGCACGGTGAAGCGCCGGGAGGAGGCGGAGCGACGGGACCGGGTGCGCGTCTTCGGGTTCATGGCCATCCCCTTTGCGACCGGTGTGCCAACGGATTTCCCCCCTCTGGGGACGGCGGGTGTGTCCCTGGGGCCACAGGCCCGAGGGGAAAAGCGTGGCAGGGGCGTGGGCCGCGTGCGACGGTCCGCGCCGCATGCGAATCGCGACCTGGAACGTGAACTCGGTGAGGGCTCGGCAGCAGCGGTTGGTCAACTGGCTGAAGAGCGCCCAGCCAGACGTGCTGTGCCTGCAGGAGCTCAAGTGCACCGACGCGGACTTCCCCTTCGACGCGGTGAAGGAGGCGGGCTACTTCGCCGCGGTGCACGGGCAGAAGACGTACAACGGCGTGGCCATCCTGGCGAAGACGGAGCCCACGGACGTCATCCGGGGCCTGTCGGACGGGGTGGATGACACGCACGCGCGCTTCATCTCCGCGACGGTGAACGGCATCCGCGTGGTGAGCGCGTACGCGCCCAACGGGCAGCAGGTGGACTCGCCCGCGTACGTCTACAAGCTGGAGTGGTACCGGCGGCTGCGCAACTACCTGGACACGCGCCACAAGCCGGACGACCTGGTGGTGATGGGCGGGGACTGGAACATCGCGCCGGACCCCATCGACGTGTACGACGTGGCGCAGTGGGAAGGGCAGACGCTCTTCACGTTGCGCGAGCGGGACGCGCTCCAGCAGGTGTGTGCCTTTGGGCTGACGGATGCGTTCCGCAAGCTGCACCCGGACGTGCAGAAGTTCTCCTGGTGGGACTACCGGATGCTGATGTTCCCCAAGAACAAGGGCGTGCGAATCGACCACCTGTTCCTCACGGCGCCGCTGGTGCCCCGGCTCACGGCGTGCGACGTGGACCGCGAGGAGCGCAAGGGACAGCAGCCATCTGACCACGCGCCGGTGTGGCTGGAGTTGAAGGACTGAGTAGAGACAATGGACGCGGCGCCGGGCCAGTAGGACGGCCGTGCGGCGCCGCGCCTCTGCCGTCACGGCTCGTCGGCCATGTCGTCGAGCTGCCCCTGTGCGGCCTCGCGGTAGTAGGGGACGACTTCGGCCGCAAGCACATCGCGCATCTCCTGGCGCGCGCTGTCGAAGTCCCCCTGTCGCTGTAGCTTCCACATCCGGTCGAGTGCATCCATGAGCCGGTTGGAGCCGTCTGTGATGCGGCGGGCGCACTCGCGGAGGAGTGCAAGGGCTCCAGCGTCCGTCTGGAGCGCTGCGGCGGCGTCGGAGATGGCCACTTCATCGGCGGTCTGGAGCAGAAGTGCGCGCACGTCGTCGGTCACGATGAGTGGGGCGCCCTCGCGGAGCACGCGCCGTGACAGTTCGCGGATGGCGTCCCAGTTGGGTCGGGCTGTCATCTACCGCTTCCTCTTCGGGCCGCACATATCGGCGGGCCATTCGTGTTGGCCCTCGCATCGGCGCAGACAGTCGGTGCAAGGGCCAAAGAGCTTACCGTCCGCGCAGGCGTTCCAGCTCCGCATACATCTGTTCTTCCAGGCGGGCAGTCGCGGGTCATCAACGTAGTCGTTCGTGTCCGCCTGGACGCTGTTGTGAGTGCCAGTGGCGCCGGCGGCAGCGGCCATGATGGCAGCGGCCTCCGCGGCGGTGAGCCCGCATGCTTCTGGAAGGCCAGGGTGGCGCTGGATGCAGTCGGTTTCTGTGTCCATGGCGACGGTGGCGCATCCCAGGCTCATGGCCGCGAGGACGGTGGTGAGGTGGCGCCGCCACAGGGCGGCTTTAGGGGAGGACATGGCGTGCGGACCCTACCGTGTGGCGCCGGTGTGGCTGGAGTTGAAGGACTGAGTAGAGTCGGAGGCATGTCCGTCCTCCGACTTGAATGCACGAAGTGCGACCAGACGTTCGCGCCGGGCAAGGTGTGGAACCTGTGCACGGCGTGTCAGGCGCCGCTGGGATGAAGATCCTGGGGATGAAGTTCTTCGCATGGGTCTTGTGCCTGTTCGTCGCCGGTTGCGCCTCGGCTCCGGTTTCCGCGCTGGAGCCGTGGAGCAGCGCGGAGCACCCCAGCGGGGATGACCCTTGCGAGAGCGCCGACCGGTGCGTGACGCTGGTTTGCGCGGATGACCTCTGCGGGCTGTATCGTTGCGAGGACGCGGGCGCCTTGCTGGCTCGCGGTGGAATCCGCCCTCCGGTGGCGTCGGCGGCGCCCGGTTCCGGGCCCCGGCGCCATTGGGGCAGTGCCCAGCCGCTTCCGGGCGACCGGGAGGCCATCTTCGTCATCCGTTGGTACAACCACCCTGCGCCCACGCCGACCGACGGGCGGAAGCCTTCAGGTTCGGGATGGGTTCGACATCATCTTTATCCGCAAGAAGCCCTCCTCGCGGCGTTCTTCACGCGTCGAGCGAACATCAACGTGCATGACTTCACGATGGTGATCCCACGTGCAGAACATGTGCGGTTGCACGGCGTTGGAGGCCGGGGCGGCCCCTGGAATCAGGCATGGCGCGACTTCGCCGAGACACACCGGAACGCGTCGCCGAAGGAGATCCAGGACCAGTTGGCCCGGATGATCGTCGACTTCAACATCACGGGACCCATCGTCCCCTATTACTACATGCGTTGAGACCCAGGAGGACTGCGTGAAGTTCTTCAGGCTTCGCCCCGCGGAAGGCCCTCGCTTCACCGGCTTCCTGGATGGTGTTCATCAGTGGGGGCTTCCTGGTGGGCTCTGCCCGGTCTGCGAGGCCAGTCCCGGAGGCCTGGGCGAGGCCTATCCGTCCGTGGACCTTTCGGGCTGGACTCATCGGAGGGAGCTCGCGGAAGCAAGGCAGGTGCCGCTTGAGGAATATGAACGCCTGCGTGAGTTGCTGAGACCTCACGCTCCGCCCGGTGCCCTCCTCCTGCCGGATGCGGAGTTCGGCAGACTCCGAGCGAAAGCCTCGGGTCGATGGGGCGCGCTGCATCTGCCGTATGCATGGTTGCTGGTGATGCAACGCGAGGCACTTGTGCGGGTGCGCGAAGCAGGGTTCGACCTCCTCGCGAGCGACATGGACCTGCACTTCAAAGGCAAGGCTCCGCCAGTGGAGTTGGTGGAAATCGAATTGCATCCTCGTGGCCGGCTCCACGACAGCTGCTTCCCCGGTGGACGTGATCGCGCGTGTCCACGCTGTGGACGACAGGGAGACCGCTTGCCGGATGCACCCGTGCTGGATGGGAGCACCCTGCCCACCGACATGGACCTGTTCCGCCTCAGTGACTTCACCACCGTCATCATCGCCAACGAGCGGTTCGTGGACGCCATGACCCGGCTGGAACTGGAGGGTGTCGTGTTCAAGGAACTGCCGGTCCGCTGAACGAAGGCCCCACCCTCTGGTGTGGCTGGAGTTGAAGGACTGAGTAGAGTCGGAGGCATGTCCGTCCTCCGACTTGAATGCACGAAGTGCGACCAGACGTTCGCGCCGGGCAAGGTGTGGAACCTGTGCACGGCGTGTCAGGCGCCGCTGTTCGCCCGCTACGACCTGGCGCGCGCGGCGAAG
The DNA here is from genome assembly GCF_003611625.1 of Corallococcus sp. CA054B. Classification (NCBI taxonomy): domain Bacteria; kingdom Pseudomonadati; phylum Myxococcota; class Myxococcia; order Myxococcales; family Myxococcaceae; genus Corallococcus; species Corallococcus sp. CA054B. The sequence goes on along the minus strand of NZ_RAVY01000140.1, from coordinate 22,639 downwards.
ACGTTGCGCAAGGAAGCGCTGCCTGGACGTGAGCGCTCCATGTGGCGCTACCACGAGGTGCTGCCGGTGGATGACCCGGCGCAGCGCCTGACGTTGGGAGAAGGCTTCACGCCGCTGCTCCCCGTGCCCCGGCTGGGCTCATGGCTGGGATTGCAGCGGGTGTGGGTGAAGGACGAGAGCGGCAACCCGACGGGCTCCTTCAAGGCGCGAGGCCTGTCCGCCGCGGTGTCCATGGCGAAGGTGCTGGGCGCGAAGGCGGTGTGCCTGCCGTCCGCGGGGAACGCGGGCAGCGCGCTGGCGGCGTACGCGGCGCGGGGCGCGCTGGAGGCGCACGTCTTCGTGCCGAAGGACATCGCGTCGCTGTTCCTGATGGAGACGCGGGCCTACGGCGCGCATGTGGAGACGGTGGATGGGCTCATCTCCGACGCGGGCCGGGTGTGCGCGGGGCTGGCGAAGGAGCATGGCTGGTACGAGTGCGCCACGCTGAAGGAGCCCTACCGGGTCGAGGGCAAGAAGACGATGGGCTACGAGCTGGCGGAGCAGCTCGGGTGGACGCTGCCGGACGTCATCCTGTACCCGACGGGCGGGGGCACGGGGCTCATCGGGATGTGGAAGGCCTTCGAGGAGATGGAGGCGATGGGGCTGATTGATTCGAAGCGGCCCCGGATGGTGGCGGTGCAGGCGGAAGGCTGCGCTCCCATCGTGAAGGCGCACGCGGAAGGCAAGCCGGACGCGCCCATGTGGCAGGGGGCGACGACGCACGCGCACGGCCTGCGGGTGCCCAAGGCGTTGGGAGACTTCCTCATCCTGCGCGCGGTGAAGGACAGCCACGGCACGGCGGTGTCGGTGACGGAGGCGGAGATCGTCCAGGGCACGAAGGACGCAGCCGCGGCGGAAGGGCTGTTCATGGCGCCGGAAGGTGGCGCGTGCGTGGCGGCACTCAAGAAGCTTCAGGCCGCCGGGGACGTGAAGCCGGAGGAGACGGTGGTCGTGTTCAACACGGGCACGGGCTTCAAGTACGTGGAGAACATGGCGCCGCTGTGGTGAGCGCGGGCTTTTGGGTGGCTGGGATTCAAGAATGAGAATCCAAGAACCTGGTTGGCGCGTCGCGAAAGCGCTCATGTGTCGCAAGGTGTTGGAGCATTGTGTTGGTTGAAATCCGGATGTGTTGCTTGTTTATGTGAAATCAACTCATACAGTGCGTGATATGAACTTCGTGCAGATTGAGATGAGCAACGAGCGGTTGGCCGAGGATGTGAAGTACTCGGTGCTGTCCAACAAGCTGGCCCGGACGGTGACCGTCGTGGGCGGCACCCGGAGCTTCAACGTGGAACACGGTATCAAGGACGTGAAGTCCTTCGTGGTGACCTTCCAGACGGAGAAGTTGGATGAGATCAAGACCATGATGACGGACCCGTCGTTGAAGGCCGCGTCGATGTCGGCCTGGGAAATGACGGACTGAGGGGCACGGTGAGCAAGCCCCTGGGACCGCCGCCTCGACCGCCCGGAATGCCGCCTCCGCCGGAAGTCCCGGAGGAAGAGCCGGTGGGGTCGGCGCACATGCGGCTGGATGGCACGCTGGAACTCCGGATGTCCGCGCGAGGCCCCGGTGCCATCGCGGGTGAGGCGCTGTTCATCCTCAAGCCGGATCATCCCCGCTACGTCGGCGTGCGAGACCACCTGGGCCCGATTGAGCCCGGTGGCTACGCGAGGGTGATGCCGTTTCCCCCGGGCGTGTTCTGACAGGGGATTGATATGAAGGCGCTCGATGCGAGCGAGCGCCTTCATGTTGTTCGTGCTGCTGACGTCCTTGCTCGGGGGCTGCGCATCTGCTCCCTTGCCCGCGCTGGAGGACTGGATCGCGGCGGAGGACGACGCCTGCGAAGGTCACGACCGGTGCGTGGCACTGGTCTGCGCGGATGACCTCTGCGGGCTCTATCACTGCGAGGACACCGGTGTGTTGCTGGCGCGGGGAGGCATCCGGCCTCCCGTGTCGTCAGCGGCACCCGGTTCAGGCCCCCGGCGCCATTGGGGCAGTGCGCAGCCGCTTCCGGGTGACCGCGAAGCCATCTTCGTCATCCGTTGGTACAACCATCCCGCGCCTCCTCCGCCACCGGATGGCAGGAAGCCTTCAGGCTCCGGATGGGTCAAGCATCATCTCTTTCCTCAAGAGGAACGCCTCGCGGAGTTCTTCTGGCGGCGGGGGAAAATCAACGTGCATGACTTCACGATGGTCATTCCCCGTGCGGAGCACGTACGAATCCATGGGCCGGGAGGACGGGGTGGGCCCTGGAATCAGGCGTGGCGTGACTTCTCTCGCAAGAACACGAATGCGACTCCGAAGGAGATCCAGGACCAACTGGCGCGGATGATCGTTGACTTCAACATCATGGGACCCATTGTTTCCTACGATCAGCTTCGCTAGCCGCCGGAGGATCCGTGAGGTTCTTTGAAGTGAATGCTGCGAAAGGGGCGCGCTTCACCGGATTCATCGATGGCGCGCACCGATGGGGATTGCCGGGAGGGTTGTGTCCTGTGTGTGGGTCCAGCCCTGGTGGACTGGGAGAGGCATATCCCTCCGTGGATCTCTCGGGCTGGGCCCATAGGGGAGAGCTCGCGGAAGCAAGGCAGGTTCCGCTCGAAGAGTACGAGCGACTGCGTGATCTCGTCCGGCTTCAGGTGCCCTTCGAGGCGCCACTGCTGCCAGGGGCCGAGTTCGGGCCTCTCATCGGCAAGGCCTCCGGCAAGTGGAGTGCAATCGATCTGTATGACCCTTTGACCCTGGTGATGCGGAGCGAGATCGTTGACCTGCTGCGCGAGGCAGGTATCGCCCTTCGCGCGAGCAAGATGGACCTGCGCTTTCGGAGCAAGGTCGAGGTGGAGCTGCGGGAGGTCGAGATCCATTGCCGGGGCCGACTGCACGACAGCTGCTTTCCGGGCGGACGGGAACGCCCCTGCGAACGGTGCGGGCGGCAAGGAGGCAGCTATCCAGACGCCCCCATTCTCGATGGGCGCACTCTGACCGGCGACCTGGATCTGTTCCGCCTCAGCGACTACACGACCATCATCATCGCCACGGACCGCTTCGTGGACGCCGTAAACCGTTTCGGATTCGAAGGCGTCGTGTTCAAGGAGATCCCTGTCCTTTGAACTACGGCGCCACGTCCAGTCGCGTCCAATCCGCGGCGACCTGGAGCTCCAGCACACCGTTCTCGAAACGGTGTGCCTTTGCTCCCGTCACCTTCCGCACGGACGTCAACCCATACACCCGGATCGTCTCCTCCGTCCGGGCCCTCACGAGCGCCCCCGTCTCGCTCCGCTCCAACCGCAACACGCCTGCTGTCACTCCGCCGCGCAGCTCCGTGAGCCGTGACTCGCCGTAGCCGTCTCCCGCGTCCTCGTAGAGCCGGCCATGGAGCTCCGGCGCCGCGTGCACGTGCCACTCCAGGTGCTTCCAGTTCGCGTCCGTGGTGTGCATCGCGGGCCGTGTCAGCGCCACCGCGCCTCCCTCGCGCAGCCACACCGGCACCGTGTCCAGCGGTCCATCCGCGATGACGTGCCGTCCTCCCTCGCGCACCTCCCCCGTCCGCTCCAACCCCGGCCACTCCAGCCACGCACCCGCCGGCAGGTACGCCAGCCGCTTCGTCTGTCCGGGCCGCACCACCGGCGCCACCAGCAGGTCCCTTCCGAACAGGAGTTGATCAAACGCGCCCACCGCCTCCGCGTCCCCGGGCGCCTCCATCAACAGCGGCCTCAACGGCGCGAGCCCTGTCTCCGACGCCTCGTGCATCAACGTGTACAACGTGGGCAACAGCCGATACCGCCGCTCCAGCGCCGCTCGCGCCAGCGTCAGGTAGGGCTCTCCAAACCGCCACGGCTCCTGCGGCGACGTTCCCTTGCCCGCGTGGTTTCGCATCAGCGGATAGAACGTGCCTGTCTGCATCCAGCGCACCAGCAGTTCGCCGTTCGCCCGGCCAATGAAGCCCGGGATGTCCACCCCCGTGTGCGCCACCGCCGCCAGGCCCAATCCCATCAACATGGGCAGTGATGTCTCCAGCTGCGTCCAGTGGCTGGAGTTGTCCCCCGTCCACACCGCGGAGTACCGCTGGATGCCCGCGAACCCCGCTCGCGTCAGCAGGAACGGCCGGGTCTCCGGACGCAGCTCGCGCAAGCCCTCGAACGCGCCCTTCGCCATACCCAGCGCGTAGACGTTGTGCACCTCCAGGTGCCGCTTCTCCCCGTGACGCGCGTCGTACGGCAGCGTCTTGCCCTCCACCTGGCCAATGCCTTCCGCGCGCTCGCTCGTCAGCGTGAGAATGCCCACGTCCGGCTGCACCCCGAAGCACGACGGTTCGTTCATGTCGTTCCAGAAACCCGCCATGCCCAGCGCCACGAAGTCGCGATGCAGGCCGCCCCACCAGCGCTGCACCTCCGGCCGCGTCAGGTCCGGGAACACCGCGGGCTTGGGCCACACCTCGCCCACCAGCACGCCGCCCCGGTCGTAGCGCACCAGGTAGTCGCGCGCCTTCGCGTCCTCGTACACGTTCCAGCCCGGCTCCAGCTTCAAGGCCGGGTCGATGATGGGCACCAGCCGCACGCCCTGCGCCGCCGCCTCGCGCACCAGGCCCGCGGGGTCCGGGTAGCGGGCGCTGTCCCAGGTCCAGACCTTGTACCCATCCATGTAATCGATATCGAGATACACGCAGTCCAGCGGCAGGTTCCGCTGCCGGTAGCCCTGGATGACGCCCCGGATGTCTTGCGCGTTCTCGTAGCCCCAGCGGCTCTGCTGCGCGCCCAGGCTCCACAGCGGGGGCAGGGGAGGCCGCCCCGTCAGCGCCGCGTACCTGCGCACCACGTCCGCGGGCAGGGGCCCCGCGAAGAGGTAGCAGTCCAGCTCCGGCCCCCACGACTCCCACGCCACCCGCGACGCGTCCGCGAGGGCCACGTCCACCTCCGAGCGCCAGGACTCGTCCAGGAAGAACCCCCACGCCACGCCGTCGCGCAGGCCCACGAAGAACGGGATGGACTGGTAGAGCGGATCCGTGTCCGGGTGGTGCGGCACCACGTCCGTGTTCCAGAACGTGAAGTGCATGCCGCGCTTGTCCAGCGGCCCCACCTTCTCGCCGAACCCCAGGTAGCGCTCCCCCTCCGGCGCCCGCAGCTTCAGCCGCGCGCGGTGCCGGCTCATCGGATACGCGGCCTGCACCTCACCGGACACATCCACGCAGCGCGCCAGCTCCCGCCCCTGCGCGTCCTGGAAGCGCCACGTCCCCGACTCCACGTCCACCTCCAGGGACACGCCCTCCGCCGTCACCCGTGCGCGCTCGCCGTCGCGCTCGACCTTCAAGGGGTGGCCTTCTTCGGCGATGACGGACCAGGACCGCTTGCCGGGCAGCTCGGGATGGAGGAAGCCGATCTCCGACGACACCGGCGCGTGCCTCAGCCGCAGCACTCCGGGCAGCGGACACGACACCTCCAGGACGGCGTGCCGGCCGGACAGGCGCAGCCGGTGGGGTTCGACGTGGGCGTCTGTGACGTGCATGCCTTGGAATCTAGGGAGCGCGCGCGGCCCGCACCCGCCTTTCCTTCCGGGCCCGTGCGATGCTGTCCACTGTCATGACGCCGCCCCCTGATCCGCTGCCCTTCCCGGACAGCCTCTGCCACCGCTGCGCCGCGCCGCCCCGCTACGTCCAGACGCGGACCTCCACCTTCATCATGTGTCCGCTCCTGCCCCAGAAGTACGCGCCCCAGCCCGTGCGCGCGTGCTCGCTGTTCCGTCCCACGGAGCCCGGCGCCACGCCCGCGTAAGCCCCCTTCGGCTCCGAAGCCGAGCAGGCAGCGGGGCGGCAGCGGCCATTCCCCGCGAGGCATCCGTACCTTTGTCACAAGCAAAGGAGCCTTCATGGCCAGCCGTCGGAAGACCCACGCCGCCCCCCGGCGAAAGCACACCGCCGCCACGCCCGCGAAGCGCGCCACGCGCAAGAGCCACGCGTCCGCCAGCGCCAGCAGCCGCTATACGAACCCCGCGCTGCGCGAGCGTCTCAAGAAGCGCATCATGAAGAGCGACAAGGGCGGTCGCGCGGGCCAATGGAGCGCACGCAAGGCCCAGCTCCTCGCCGCGGAGTACAAGAAGGCCGGCGGCGGCTACCGGGGCTCTCGCGGCACCTCGCAGCGCCACCTGACCTCCTGGACGAAGGAGAAGTGGGGCACCCAGGACGGCGGCACCCGCGCCCGCCACGGCCGCACCACCGCGCGCTACCTGCCCGAGAAGGCCTGGGCCCACCTGAGCCCGGCGCAGAAGAAGGCCACCGAGCGGCGCAAGCGCGCGGGCTCTCGAGCCGGCCGCCAGTTCGTCGCCAACACGCCCGCCGCACGCCGGGCGAGGAAGCAGGCCACGAAGCGCTAGCCCGCGCTCCGGGGTCCTCCCTGATTTCGGATGCGTGCGACAGGTCCCGCGAAGGACGGCCGCGCTCGTGGCATAGAGTGCGGACCTCCTGGAGGCGGGAAGCTCACACGCCCGAAGGAGACGGAGAGGACGTCATGGACTGCGACTGGCTCATCATCGGCTCGGGGTTTGGCGGCAGCGTCAGCGCGTTGCGGCTCGTCGAGAAGGGCTATCGCGTGGTGATGCTGGAGAAGGGCCGGCGCCTCCAGGGCCAGGACTTCCCCAAGTCCAACTGGAACCTGAAGCGCTGGCTGTGGATGCCGCGGCTCGGGTGGCGCGGCCTCTTCAAGATGACCTTCTTCCGCCACGTCACCGTGCTGTCCGGCGTCGGCGTGGGCGGCGGCTCGCTCGTCTACGCCAACACGCTGCCCATCCCACGGGACGACTTCTTCGACGCCACCTCCTGGGGCCACCTGGCGCCGTGGAAGGAGGAACTCGCGCCGCACTACGCGACCGCGCGCCGCATGCTGGGCGCCACCGTCAACCCGCTCAACACCTTCCCCGACCAGGTGCTCAAGGAAGTGGGCGAGGACCTGGGCCGCCCCGACTTCCAGCCCACCACCGTGGCCATCTACTTCGGCGAGCCCGGCGTCACCGTGAAGGACCCCTACTTCAACGGCGAGGGCCCGGACCGCACCGGCTGCAACGCGTGCGGCGGCTGCATGCTGGGCTGCCGCAACAACGCCAAGAACACGCTCGACAAGAACTACCTCTACTTCGCGGAGAAGAAGGGCCTCACGCTCCACGCGGACACGGAGGTGACGTGGGTGCGCCCCCTGCCCGGCGGAGACGGTTACGAGGTGACGGCGAAGCAGGGCGCCGGCTTCTTCAAGAAGACGCGCCGCTTCACCGCGAAGCACGTCATCTTCGCGGGCGGCGTGCTGGGCACCATGGACCTGCTCCTCAAGCTCAAGAACGCGAAGGACGGCCTGCCCAACCTCTCCGAGCGCGTGGGCGACGGCGTGCGCACCAACTCCGAGGCGCTCATCGGCATCGTCAGCGGCAAGAAACAGAAGGACCGCGACCTGTCCCGGGGGATCGCCATCGGGTCCATCCTCCACACCGACGAGCACTCGCACCTGGAGCCCGTGCGCTACTCGGAGGGCTCCGGCTTCTTCCGCCTGCTCATGGCCCCCCACGTCTCCGGCGCCACCGCGTGGACGCGCGTGGCCCGGCTGGTGGGGCTGCTCGCGCGCCGTCCCCTGCGCTTCCTTCAGGCCTGGTTCGTCCCGGACTTCGCGCGCCGCACGATGATCCTCCTGTACATGCGCACCATGGAGGGCCACCTGCGCATGCGCCGCGGCCGCGCGCTCACCACCGGCTTCCGCTCCGGCCTCACCACCGGCCTGCAAGCGGGCCCCGCGCCCACCGCGAACATGCCGGAGGCCTTCGACCTGGCGAAGCGCGTGTCCGACAAGCTGGATGGCTACCCCATGACCATGGTCAGCGAAACGCTCATGGGCATCCCGACCACCGCGCACATCCTGGGCGGCGCGTGCATGGGGGACTCGTCCACGACAGGCGCCATCGACGCGCGCCACCGCTTGTATGGCTATGAAGGCCTGTATGTGGTGGATGGCGCGGCCATCTCCGCCAACCCCGGCGTCAATCCCTCGCTCACCATCGCCGCGCTCGCCGAGCGAGCCATGACCTTCATCCCCGCCGCCCGGGAGCTGCCCCGAGGCGACACGGACGCCACGCTCGAAGCGCCCTCGCGCGCCCACGCCGCCGCCTCCTGACACACGCTCGCAGGGCGTGTACGCGGATGCCCCCTGTGCCCCCTTGGGACCTGGGGCCGGGCGCTATTGATCAGACGTGAGCGCGGGACTCGTACTCCGGTCCTGAGTTCCGCGTGTCCGGTGGACGCGGGGATGGCCCGCTTGTCATTGTTGGCTGCGAATGCACGGGATGCCGCCACCCTGGCGACGTCCCGCGCCGTCGGGATTGAAGCCGGCAGTGTTCAAGCAAGGGCACTCCGGGTGCCCCCAGGCAGCATGGTTGGCCTGAAGATTTCCGTGTAGTTCATATTTTGCAGGATTAGTCGCTTTCGCCACCAGTCCGGTCGGGTGAAGAGATGACTTCGTTCATGTCAGCCTTTTCCATTCATGCTCCGGTGCAGGGCTCTCCTGTCCTGGAGGGCCGGGCGGCGGCGCTGCTGGCGTTGCAGTTGCGCGAGTCGCGCAAGCGGGTGGACGGCCTGTTCACCTGGCTGATGTTGGGGCAGTGGGCGGCGGCGGTGCTGGTGGCGGTGTTCGTGTCTCCCTATGGATGGGAGGGCAAGGTGCGGGCGCTGCACCTGCACGTGCAGACGGCGGTGCTGCTGGGCGCGGCGCTGAGCGTGTTCCCGGTGATGCTCACGCGGCTGCACGCGGGGGAGACGGCGACGCGCCACGTGGTGGCCATCAGCCAGATGCTCTGGTCCGCGCTGCTCATCCACCTGACGGGGGGCCGCATCGAGACGCACTTCCACATCTTCGGCTCGCTGGCGGTGCTGTCGTTCTACCGCGACCCGAAGGTGCTCTTCACCGCCAGCCTGGCCATTGTCGTGGACCACTGCCTGCGGGGCGCGCTGTGGCCGGAGTCCGTCTACGGCCAGCTGCATCCGGAGTGGTGGCGCTTCCTGGAGCATGGCTTCTGGGTGGCGGCCATCGACGTGGTGCTGGTCGTCGCCTGCCGGGACGCGCTGCGCGAGCTGCGGGAGCGGGCCGGGCGCCAGGCCCTGGCGGAGGCCACCATCGAGGAGGAGCTGGCGCTGCGCGCGGGCCAGCTGGACGCCGCCGTGCGCGAGGTGCACGCCGTCCGCGGCCACGTGGAGCAGATGGAGCGGCTGGCGTCGCTGGGGCAGCTGACCGCCAGCGTCAGCCACGAGCTGCGCAATCCGCTGGCGGCCGCGCGCACCGCGCATGCGTTCGTCCTGCGCCGGATGCGCAAGGTGGAGACCTTGCCCTCGGATCCGCGCATCGCGCGCTTCCTGGGCATCATCGACCGGGAGCTGCAGGCGTGCTCGGTCATCATCTCCGACCTGCTGGACTACGCGAAGGGCCGGCCGCCGCGCCGCACGCCCTGTCCGCTCAAGCCGCTGGTGGAGGAAGCCATCAGCGTGGTGCCGTGCCGCGAGGGCGTGCGCGTGAACAACCAGGTGCCGGACGGGCTGCCGGTGCCGCACCTGGACCGCGAGCAGTTCCGCCAGGTGCTGGTCAACCTCATCCAGAACGCGGTGGAGGCCATTCCGGCGGAGCGCTCCGGGACCGTGTGCGTGCACGCCGACGCGCGGGGGGACGGCGGCTGGAGCCTGCGCGTGACGGATGACGGGCCGGGCATCCCCGCGCCGCTCCTGGAGCGCATCTTCGAGCCCATGTTCACCACCAAGCTGCGCGGCACCGGACTGGGGCTCGCCATCGTGAAGCGGCTGGTGCAGGGACATGGCGCGCGCATCCAGGCGGAGAGCGACTTCGGCCACGGCTCGCGCTTCACCGTCCTCTTCCCTGACGCGTGCACAGCGGCTGCCGCGGCGCATTCCTAGAAGAGAGCAACAGCACGTTGGCGACTGGCGCGTGGGGTGTGGGCTCACGCGATAACGGAGGCAGGCATGCAGGCACAGGCGAAGCCGTACCCGGAGGCGGGTGCGGTGGATGCGGACTGGGCAGTGCGGCGCATGGCGGCGACGGAGCTGGACACCGCCCGGGGGATGTTCTTCCTGGGGGTGCTGGAGACGGTGCGCACCGGTGCGGGCGAGGAGGCGGTGGCCGCCTGCCGGGCCGTCACCGACGAGCGCCGCTTCGTGGGCTTCTTCAACTACCCGGTGGCCACCTTCCTCAAGGTGGCGCAGGTGGCGGCGCGGCAGTTGTCACCCCGGTGGGGCGGGTTCGACGAGGCGCTGCGGCAGATGGGGATGCAGGCCACGCGCAGCTTCCTGGAGTCCGCGGTGGGGCGCACGTTCCTGCTCCTGGCCGCGGGGGATCCGCGCAAGCTCGTGACGAACCTGCCGTCCGGCTACCAGATGGCGGTGAGCTACGGGGAGCGCACCGTCGACTGGAAGGGGGAGGGGGACGCGCTGTTCATCATGCGGCGCGACTTCATGCCGCCGGCGTATCACGAGGGGGTGCTGCGCGAGGTGCTCTCCATGGTGGGGGCTCGGAACCCTCGGGTCCAGGGGCGCAAGCTGGGCCTGCTGGACACCGAGTACCACATCACCTGGGAGGCACCCGTCGTGCTGCCCGCGGAACCTCCCAAGGCGCCGGTGCGCTGGCGGATGTTCCAGTAGGGCGCACAGGGGACCGGGAGTTGGGGCCCGGTCCCCCCAGGCGTCGCGCCCCGGATGTCGCGGGAACTTGCGCCCCCGGTGCGGCGGGGCTCTCCTCCCACCGGGAGGTCTTCACCACGTGAGCCGCAATGACAGTCAGGAACGGATGGAGCGCTGGCGGCGGCTTCTGTCGGACACCCGCGTCGGGTCGCGCTCCGCTCAGGCGGAGGAGGCTGGCGCGGACGCCGCGCACCGGCAGCTCGACGAGCGCAATGACTACTCGCGGGACTACGACCGCATCGTCTTCTCCAGCGAGTTCCGCTGCCTGCACGACAAGACGCAGGTGTTCCCGCTGTCGACGAGCGACTACACGCGCACGCGCCTCACGCACAGCATCGAGGCGTCCTGCGTGGGCCGCTCCCTGGGGCATCAGGCCGGGCTGGGGTTGAAGGCGCAGGGCGTGGAGTTGGACCCGTCGCACCTGGGCACCATCGTCGCGGCGGCGTGCCTGGCGCACGACATCGGCAACCCGCCGTTCGGCCACTCCGGAGAGGCGGCCATCCAGCACTGGGTGGGACAGCGGCTCTCGCCGCCGGGGGAGGGGACGAAGAGCCCGTTCGCGACGGAGGCCGAGTGGCGCGACCTGCGCGACTTCGAGGGCAACGCGCAGGGCTTCCGCATCCTCAACCGGCTCCAGTCGCGCGAGCGCCGGGGCGGGCTGCGCTACACGGCCGCGACGCTGGGGGCCATGAGCAAGTACCCGCGTCCGTCGGTGCTGCCCGGCTCGCGGCAGAAGACGAAGGGCGTCGTGTCGGAGCGGAAGTTCGGTTACTTCCAGGACGACGTCGACCTGGCGCTGGAGGCGTTCCGCGCCACGGGCCTGCGCGAGCGCGAGCCCGGCGTGTTCAGCCGCCACCCGCTGGCCTTCCTCGTCGAGGCGGCGGACGACATCTGCTACGCGGTCATCGACCTGGAGGACTCCGCGAAGCTGGGGCTCGTGCCCATGGAGCGCGCGTGTCAGTTGCTGGAGTCGGTGCTGCCGGAGCCCTCGGTCCGCAAGCCGCCCCGGCACCTGGAGACGCGGATGGCGCAGGCGCGGGCGAAAGCCATCGGGAAGCTCATCCCGAAGTGCGTGGAGGCCTTCGTGGAGCACGCGCACGACCTGGAGGCGGGGCGGACGGAGACGCCGCTCACCGAGCTCAAGCCGGACGTGCGCGCGCAGCTGGAGGAGATCACCGACTTCACCCGCGAGCACGGCTACTGGAGCGAGCGCGTGCTCCAGATTGAGAGCGCCGGCTTCAAGACGCTGGGCGGCCTGCTGGACATGTTCGCCCTGTCGGTGGTGGCGGAATCCCCCAACGCGGAGGAGAAGAAGCTGCGGCAGCTCTTGCCCATGGAGTGCTTCCAGCGTCCGGAGTTCGCGGCGGCGGATGAAGCGGCGCCGCGGCCGCCGCGCAGGGACGAGGCCATCCAGCGGCTCACGCCGTACCAGCGGCTGTTGTGCGTGACGGACTACATCACCGGCCTGTCGGACAGCCGCGCGGTGGAGCTCTACCAGCGCCTGTCTGGCATCCAGCTGCCCACGTAGGCTCTCGGGCACCGGGAACGTGCGGCGCCGGCCGCCGGGCGCTACGCTTGTGCCCCATGTGTGGCCGAGTCACCGTCCGGACCTCTCCCGCGCAGCTCGTCGCCGAGCTGGAGCTCGCGGGCGCGCGCGCGACGCTGGAGCGCGAGCGTTTCAACCTCTGTCCCACGCAGCTGCTGCCCGTGGTGCCCAACGACGGCGCGCGGCTGTTGGACGTGTTCCGCTGGGGGCTCATCCCCTCCTGGGCGAAGGAGGCGTCCATCGGCAACAAGCTGATCAACGCGCGCGGTGAGACGGTGGCGGAGAAGCCCAGCTTCCGCTCGGCGTTGAAGCGCAGGCGGTGCCTGGTGGTGGTGGACGGCTGGTACGAGTGGAAGCAGTCCACGAAGCCCAAGACGCCGTACTTCTTCCACCACCGCGAGGGGAAGCCGCTGGCCCTGGCGGGGCTCTGGGAGGAGTGGACGGCGCCGGACACGGGCGAGGTGTTGCGCACCTGCACCATCATCACCACGGGCCCCAACGCGCTGATGGCGCCCATCCACGACCGGATGCCCGTCATCCTGTCGCCGGAAGGCCAGTCGGTGTGGCTTCGCCCGGAGCCGCAGGAGGCGTCCGTCCTGCTGCCGCTGCTCGTCCCCGCGCCGGAAGCGCCGCTGGACGTCTACGAAGTGGCACGCGGAGTGAATTCGCCCGCCAACGACGGTCCGGAGTGCGTGGCCCGCATCGCTGCCTGACGCACGGGAGCGCTATCCCGCCGTGGAGCTGCCCTCTTCCCCCGAAGGCGGGCAGTACGGGGCGAAGGCCTCCTTCAGCAGCTCCATGTGCAGGGGCTTGCGCAGGGTCCCGACGACGCCGGCCATCCGCTCCGTCTGGAAGCTGGCGGTGAGGATGAAGACGGGCAGTCCGCACAGCGTCGCGTCGTCGTGCAACCGCCGCAGGAAGCCGTAGCCGTCCATCACCGGCATCATCAAATCCAGCAGGACGATGCAGGGCTTGCGGCAGGAGGCCAGCGCCAGCAGCCCCTCCTCGCCATTGGTCGCGGTCAGCACGGAGTAGCCTTCGAGTTCGAGGTAGCGAGCCATCACTTCCAGTTCCGGCTCGTCGTCGATGAGGAGGATCAGGGGTGGGGTCGTCGCGTCGGGCACGGCTCTCTCTTCCGTGGGGTCAAAGGAAAGCTAGGTCGACCGAACGCCGCACTGACCAGGGCCATCCTTTGATTCCGGGCCGGCGGTTCCAGGCACGGCCAGTAGGGCAGGGGACCGGTTGGCCGTCTGCCCCGAAACAGTGGCGCGGGGGCCCCTGGACAGTTCCTGGGTGCGCCGGAAAAAGCCCCCTAGGATTCGTGGCATGACGTCCTCCGACAGGGCCGTGCCGGGCAGGCGCCGGCACATCGTCGTGGCCTCCCTCACGGGGCTCGCCATGCTGGAGGTCCCCGACCTCTTCCTCCTCCAGCGCTGGGCGAAGTTCCGCATGCTCCACGGCCTGAGGACCGGCCACCCGGTGGAGGCCGCGCACCAGGTGCGCACCCGGGGCGTGACCGTGGAGGACCCTGCATCCGGCATGTCCTCCCTGGCCTCGTCCGTGGCATGGATCCCCTGGGCCCCCGGCCGGCAGGCCCGCTCACACCTCGCCCGGGGCGTCCTCGCCAGCGCCCTGGGAGACCTCCCCCTGTTGCATGGAAACAGAACGAAACATCCCGCCCCCCTGCCGGTCCAGGCAGGCCTTCCAACCCCCTGAAACGCCGTCCCGGGAGCGCCGGGAAAAGGCCTGCGCCTGCCCACCTCCACGGTTTTCCGTGGATGACATGGAACTGGCGCCTCGACTGACCTACAGTTCTTGAACGGAGGGGGAAGGTTGCCCGAACTGCCACCCAGCACGTATCCGGCCTTGTTCGAGCACACGCGTGATGGCGTGCTCGTCCTGGACCCGACCCTGCGGGTCGTGGCCGTGAACCGTGCCGCGGAGGCGCTGCTGGGCCCTCGCGACCTGTGGGTCGGGCAGTCCGTGGAGGGCGTGCTGCCGGGTTGGACGCCCCCCCAGGTCACTTCCCCGGACGCGCCCCTGGAGACGGAGCTCCCCGTGGGCCCGGTGCGCTCCGTGCGGGTGCAGGCGGTGCCGCAGGACGGCGGCTGGCTGCTGCTGCTCCGGGGCCTGGACGCCGCCCAAGCGGCCGAGTCCATCCTCCGCCAGCAGAAGGAGTTCTTCGAGGCGGTGGTGCGCCACAGCCCGGTGGCCATCGTCACCATCAGCCGCGCCTTCGAGGTGCTGTCCTGGAACCCCGCCGCGGAGCGGCTCTTCGGGTACACGCCGCAGGAGGCGCTGGGGCGCAACATCCTCAAGCTCGTGGCCAACCTGGACGACATCCGTCCGGGGGCCGAGGAGACGTCGCGCGAGGTGCTGCGCAAGGACCGGGTGCACGTCGTCACCAAGCGCGTGCGCAAGGACGGCACGGTGGTGGACGTGGAGCTGCGCGCCATGCCGGTGACGGTGGCGGGCCAGTCCATGGGTTTCATCGCCATCTACCACGACGTCACCGACCTCCAGCGGGCGCGCCAGTCCGCCGAGGACGCCAACCAGGCCAAGAGCCTGTTCCTGGCCACCGTGAGCCACGAAATCCGCACGCCGATGAACGCCATCATCGGCATGGCGGGGCTGCTCATGGACACGGCGCTCACGCCCGAGCAGCGCGACTTCGCGTCCACCATCCGCCAGAGCGGGGACGCGCTGTTGGGGCTGCTCAACGACATGCTGGACTTCTCCAAGATCGAAGCCGGCCGGGTCGAGCTGGAGCAGCAGCCCTTCAACCTGCGCCAGTGCGTGGAGTCCGTGTTGGATCTGCTCGCCATGCGCGCGAGCGAGAAGTCCCTGGACCTGGGCTACCACGTCACGGACGAGACGCCCGTCAGCGTGGTGGGCGACGGCGCGCGCCTGCGGCAGGTGCTGCTCAACCTGGTGGGTAACGCGGTGAAGTTCACCGAGCGCGGCGGGGTGTCCATCTCCGTGGACACGCCGCGCCAGCCGCTCGCGCCGGGCGGCCTCTTCGAGTTGCACTTCGCGGTGCAGGACACCGGCCTGGGCATCACCGAGACCGCGCGCGCGGGCCTCTTCCAGCCCTTCAACCAGCTGAATGAATCCGTGTCGCGCCGCTACGGCGGAACGGGGCTGGGCCTGGCCATCAGCAAGCGGCTGGTGGAGGCGATGGGCGGGCGGCTGTGGATGGAGAGCGAAGGTGTCCCGGGCAAGGGCGCCACGTTCCACTTCACCTTCCAGGCGCGCGAGGCCCCGCGGGGCGCGGAGGCCCTGCGTCCGGACGCGCTGAAGCTGCACGGCCGGCGCGTGCTGGTGGTGGACGACAACGCCATCAACCGCAAGCTGCTGGGCCGCCAGCTGGCCGCGTGGGGCATGGCCATCGTGGAGGTGGGCTCCGGCGCGGAGGCCCTGTCCAAGCTGGAGTCCGGGGCCCGCTTCGACCTGGCCATCCTGGACCACCGCATGCCGCTGATGGACGGCCCCACGCTGGCGGCGCACATCCGCCAGCAGCGCGACGCGCGCGAGCTGCCCCTCTTGCTGCTCACCTCTTTTGATCAGCGCGACGCGCAGCCGCCCGGCCTCTTCACGGCGGTGCTGCCCCGGCCGGTGAAGGCGTCGCAGCTGCATGACGCGCTGATGACGTGCCTGGCCCAGGACCTCATCTCCGCCCGGCCCATTCCCGTCACGCCCGCGCCCGCCACGCGCGAGCGCTCCGTGTTCAACACGCGCCCCGGCGAGCAGATGCCGCTGCGCATCCTGCTGGTGGAGGACAACCCCACCAACCAGAAGCTGGCGCTGCTGGTGCTGGACCGGCTGGGCTACCCGGCGGACACCGCGAACAACGGCCGCGAGGGGCTGAACCTCCTGTCGCGCAAGCGCTACGACGTCGTGCTGATGGACGTGCAGATGCCGGAGCTGGACGGCCTGGCGACGACGCGCCAGCTGCGCCAGGACATGCCCGTCAGCGAGCAGCCGTGGATCATCGCCATGACGGCCAACGCGATGACGGCGGACCGCCGCGAGTGCCTGGACGCGGGCATGGACGACTTCCTCAGCAAGCCCATCCGCGTGGAGGAGCTCATCTCCGCGCTGCGCCGCGCCTGGGAGCGCCTGCCGGGAAAGCCCGGGGGCGCCCTCGTCACCCGTGCTCCGGAGGCCCCGCGCATGGGCGCCCCGCGCATCCGGGGGCTGGATGCCGGCGCGTTGGACCGGCTGTGGCAGTCCCTGGACGGGCAGGTGGAGCGGATGCTCCCGGAGCTCGTGGACACCGCGCTGGAGAGCATGCCCCGGCTGATGGACGACGCGCGCGGGGCGCTCGCGCGAGGCGAGCTGGAGAACCTGGCGCGCGCCGCGCACACGCTCAAGTCGAACGCGGCCTACTTCGGCGCGGCCACGCTGGAGTCGCTGTGCTGGGACATCGAGCAGCGCGCGGACGCCCGGGTGCTGGAGGGAATGGAGCCGCTCGTCGCCCACTGCCAGGAGGCGCTGGAGGAGAGCCGCCGGCTCCTGGAGCAGCTCAAGGGCACCGTCGTCTCCCGGGCCGCGGGCTGACGCGCGTCAGGCCCGCTGGGGCGCGTTCGGGTCGCTGATGGTGAGCGGCTGACGCTGTCCGTCCTTCGCGACGAGGCTCGCGGTGAGGGCGAAGTCCGGCCCCATGCGCAATTCCAGCGTGGTGGGGCCCGGGTGGGCCACGCGCCAGTCCGGCTCGATGCGCACGGTGCCCAACAGCTCACGCTCCACGGTGGTGCGGTCCAGGGCCTCGAAGAGGGCCACCGGCACGGGGCCCGGCCAGGGCGGCAGCTCCAGGTCCACGGTGCGGGTGCCGGGCACGGGCGTGTTGGCGGGGAGCACCTCGTGCTGGCCGCCGCCGGGCACCATGGCGCCAATGGGCATGGGCACCACGTCCGACAGGCCGCTGATGCCGCGCGCCAGGTTGCGCCCCAGGATGGCCGCGCCCACGGCCACGCCCAATTCCGGGTGCACTTCCTTGTCCGACGACAGCTTCTTGAAGTGGGCCAGGCGCTTGCGGATGGCGGGCATGCGCGTCTGGCCGCCCACCATCACCAGCTCGTCGATGGCGTCCGGCTTCAGGCCCGCCTTCTCCAGCACGTCGTCGCACGCGGCGGCGGTGCGCTCGATGAGCTGGAACACCATGGCCTCCATCCGCTCGCGGGTGAGCGTGACGTTGAAGTCCACGAAGGCGCCGTCCTTCTGCGTGATGCAGGGGATGCGGATGGGGACGGACGCGCCGCTGGAGAGCGCCATCTTCGCGGACTCGGCGGCGAACACCAGGCGCTGCATCACGACCTTGTTGCCGCGCAGGTCGATGCCGTGCTCCTTCTGGAAGTCGTCCACCAGCGCTTCCACGATGGCTTCGTCGAAGTTGGCGCCGCCGAGGAACGCGTCGCCGCCGGTGGCCAGCACCTTCACCACGCGGTTCTGCACGGACATGAGGGTGACGTCGAAGGTGCCGCCGCCCAGGTCGAACACCATCACCGTCTGCTCGGGGTTGCGCAGGTTGGCGTAGTAGAGCGCCGCGGCGGTGGGCTCGTTGACGATGGCGCGCACTCGCAGGCCCGCCTTCTCCGCGGCGCGGCGGATGGCCTCGCGCTGGCGGATGGTGGCGTGCGCGGGCACCGTGAGCACGCACTCCTTGAACGGAGTTCCAGCCGCGTGCGTGGCCAGCGTGTTGAGGTGCTTGAGGATGAAGTGCGCCACGTCGATGAGCGGCGTCACCTTCCCGTACACCTCCACGGCGGTGTAGCCGTCCGGGCCCTCCACCAGCTCGAAGGCGAAGCGGTTGCGGTGGCGGGCCACGTACTCGGACTGGAAGCGGCGGCCCAGGAAGCGCTTGGCGCCGAAGATGGTGTGGCGCGGGTCGTCGATGATCTGCCGCCGCGCCGCGGGGCCGACGATGGCCTTGTCGCCCGCGTGGAACCACGCGATGGAGGGCAGGGTGAGGCTCTTGTCCGCGATGGGCACCACGCGCAGCTTGTTCGCCTTGTCGAAGAAGGCCGCCGCGGTGTTGGTGGTCCCGAAGTCAATGCCGAGGATGGGGGCGGCGCTCGTGCTCATGTGGGGCCGCCATTCTCGCACGTCCCGCCGCGCCGGGGCACCCGGCATGACATGGACCCCTGGACGGTGCCACTAGGAGTGCTCCAGGACGACGGCCTCCACCGTCTGGACCACGTCCACGCACCGGTCGAGCGCCGTCTCCAGCAGGTCGTAGACCCCCTTCCACTTCATGACGGTGAAGGGGGGCAGGTCGCCGCGGAAGAGGCGGCCCAGTCCCGTGCCCAGCACCGCGTCCGCCTGGCCGCGCAGCTGTCGGAGCGCTTCACACCCCGTGAGGATGCGCTCGGGCTGCTTGATGGCGCGCAGGCACGTCACCACGTCGCGCAGCTGTTCGGCGCACAGCACCAGCAGCCGTGCAAGCTCCGTGGCCTCCGGCAGGCACTCCGGCAGCTCGTAGGCGTGCAGGCGGGAGGCCGCGGCGTGTGCCTGGTCCAGCACTCCGTCGATGCGGGACACGAGCGCGTGGATGTGGATGCGCTCGAAGGGGGTGATGAATTCACGGTGGAGCCGGGTGAAGGCGGCCTTCGCCACGGCGTCGCCCCGGTGCTCCACGGCCTGGAGCGCCCGGACCCGGTCGCCCACGTCCCGGTAGTCGCTCAAGAGCGCGTGCAACAGGCGCGTGCCCTCCAGCGTGGTGGTGCACTGCGCGTCGAAGTCGTCGAAGAAGCCGTCCGACCTTGGCATCAGTCGCTGCAACATGGGGGCTCCAGGGCTATTCGGGGTCGATGGAGGCCGCGCGCACGCCGGGCAGCGCGCCGCGCAGCTTCTCCAGGAGGAGGAAGGTGTCGGTGCGCTCCGGCACGGCCAGCTCCACCACGGCGGTGCCGCCCGGGGTGGCGGTGGCCTGCTCCAGGGTGAGCACGCGCGAGTCGGGGTGTAGCTGGCGCAAGGGGGGCAGGGCGGCGCCCAGGTCCTCCACGTCCAGGGAGAGCTTCAGCCGCTGCGGGTGGCGCTGGAGCGTGGAGTCCAGCGCGAGCAGCACGGCGCCGAAGAACAGAGTGGCGCACACCGCGATGGGGAAGGCGCCCAGGCCGCAGGCCATGCCCACGCCAATCATCACGAACATCACCGCCGCGTCGCGCGAGTCCTTGATGCCGGAGCGGAAGCGGATGAAGCCGCCCAGGCCCACCAGCCCGAAGGCGCGCGACATGCTGTCGCCAATCACCGTGGTCATCACCGCCCCGGCGATGGCGATGAGCAGTTGGGTGTGCATGGTCTCCTGCGCCATCACTGGCGCGCGAGGCATCCACCGGCGCCACGGCCGGAAGGCCAGCAATGACCCCAGCACCAGCGCGAAGCCCAGCCGCTCGAACACCTCCAGGAGCGGCAGACCGTGCACGGACGCCTGCGCGCCCGCGTTGAAGACATCAAGCGACGCCATGGCGAGGCTCCTCTTCCATCTGGGAGGCAGTCCGCGCCGCCTGGCGCAGGAGGGCGAAGTCGTGGGGATGGCGCTCCAGCAGCTCCAGCGTGAGGGCCTGACCGCGCGCCGTCGTGGCGAGCAGGCCCAGGCTCTTCACGGTGGCGGAGGGCCACGTGTCCGCGAGCACCGTGCGCAGCTTCCACGCGGCGGGCACGTCCATGCCGGTGAGTGAGTCCAGCACCTCCTCGCATGTCACGCCGAAGGTCTCCCGCAGCTTCCACGCGGCGGGCACGTCCAGCCCCGTGAGCGAGCCGATGACCGCCTTGGGCGCTCGCGCCGCGTGCTGTTCCCGCAGGACCCAGGCGCGGGGACTGTCCAGGCCCTCCAGCGAGCGCAGCACGGCGTCCGGCGCCACGGCCATCGCCCGCTCGCGCCACTCCCAGGCCCGCTCGCTGTCCACGCCCCGGAGTGAGCGGCACAGCGCGCGCGCCACGCCCTCGTCCGCGAAGGCCTCGTCACCGCCGCGCGAGGACAGCCACCGCCAGCGCTCGTCCCAGGCCCGGGCGCTGTCCAGGCCGGAGAGCGACACCACTACCGGCTCCGGGGCGAAGCGTGACAGCCGGTCGCGCATGAGCCAGGCGCGCTCGGAGTCCAGGCCCGTGAGCGACGCGGCCACGGCCTCCGGGGCCCGGGTCTCCCACCGCTCGCGCAGGTTCCAGGCCTCTGGCGCGTCACTGGCGTCGTCGGTGAGGGACGCGAGCACCTGCTCGGGCGCCGCGGCCTCCAGCCGGTGGCGCCATTCCCATGCGGCCGGGTGGGTGAGGCCCGCGAGCCCATGGGCGATGAGCTCAGGGCACCGCTTTGCCAGCAGCGCGCGGCGCGCCTCCACGTCCTGACCCTCCATGCCCGCGAGGAACCATGCGGCGAGGCCCGGCTCGTCCACGGTCCAGCCGTCCAGCCGGGAGAGGAACCGGCCGCGCGCCTCCGGCAGCGAGCGCACCGGGACGATGGGGCGCGTCAGGCCCGCGGTGTGGAGCGGTGCTTCACCGCGACGCACGCGCAGCACGTCCTCCACCAGCCGCGTCACCTGCTCGTCCAGGGGGACGTCGGTGTTCTCGATGATGCTCCAGCGCTCTGGGCTCGCGGCGGCCAGGGCGCGGTAGCCGGCGCGCAGGCGGGCCTGGAGTCCGGCGCCGGTGAGCCCCTTTCGCGACGGCGTGGAGCGGTCCCTGGCCAGCAGCTTGGACGCGCGGCGGCGGGCGCGGGCGATGGCGGGGTCCACGTCGATGAGGAAGACGCGGTCCGGCTGCAGGCCCCGCTGGCAGGTGTCCAGTACTGACCGCACCGCCGCCTCCGGCAGCCCCCGTCCGAAGCGGGCCAGCACCTCCGCGGTGTAGAGAAACCGGTCGGCGATGACGACGTCGTGCTCCGCGAGCGCCGGCCGTGTCACCTCCTCTAGCAGCTGCGCCTCGCGCGCCGCGTACAGCAGCAGCTCCGCCACGGGCGTGAGCGCCAGGTGCAGCGGGTCGCGTGTGAAGCGCCGCAGCCCCTCCGACACGGGCGAGGCCAGCCGGCCGTCCTCGCGCACGTGACGCACGGTGAGCCCGGCCCGGCGCAGCTCACGCGCCACGCGGTTGGACAGGGTCGTCTTGCCCGACCCGTCGATTCCCTCGAACACGATGAACATCAGAAGGAGACCTCCATCTGCAGCAGCACGGCCTTGCGTGAGGCCAGGTTGTTCTCCAGGGACGTGACGACGGCGGGCACGGCGTCGCCGGCCTCGCGCACCTCCGCCTGCGCCTGGAGGCGCCAGTGGCGGAACTGGCCGACGTTCAGGCCCGCGGCGCCCTCCCACACCAGGTCCTGGTGGAGGGTGCGGTCGGGATCCAGCGCGGACAGCATCACGAAGGGCTCCACGAACAGCGCGCCGTGCGCCCCGCCGCCGATGCGCCAGCCCGTCAATGCCCGCGCGGTGAGGAAGGGGCCCTCCAGGCCGGTGAGCAATTCAGTGCGGCCCACCAGCACCTCGCCCCAGGTGCGCAGCGCGCCGCGTCCCACGGGCAGCTCGTGCTGGACGTCCATCCCCGCCGTCCAGCCCGTGTGCGAGCCCCCGTCGATGGAGCCCGCGGGCTGGAGGAGCGCGGACGCGCCCAGCTCCACGGTGCCCAGCGTGAGCGTGCCCCGGAAGGCGGGCACCACGCCCAGCCCCTTGGACAGGTCCACCTTGCCGGTGTCATTGCCCGTCTGCCACACGCCCGCGCGCAGCTTCAGGTCCAGCGCGCAGTCCTTGCACTTCCACTCCAGCTGGGCGCCGGGCCTGCGGCCGGTGATGACCAGCGCGTCGCGCAGCACGTCCCGCAGGAGCCCCCGGCGCGCGAGCGGCAGCGACCGGGACGACTCCAGCTCGATGAGCGACACGGGGACCTTGAACTGGCCCGCGCGGATGGCGAAGCCGTGGGGCAGGTCCAGCCACGCGTAGGCGTCCTTGAGGCCGTCCTGCACGTCGAACTCGACCACCGCCTTGAGCTTCTTCTTGAAGCGGTAGGTGGCCTCCAGGCGCGTCGCCGGCAAGGTCAGCCGCCCGGACCAGACCTTGTCGGGGCGCGAGTCCACCGTCTCTCGAACCGATAGCCGGCCGCCCACTTCGATGACGCCGGAGCCCGCGGGGAGCCGCACCGTGGGAGGCGGCTCCGGCAGCGGCTGCGCGGAGGGCGGAGACATCGTGCCCCCCGCTGGTGTCGCGGTAGCGGGCGCGGGAACGGACTCCGAGGAGAGGGTGGGCGTCATGTCCGCGGGATGGGCCGCGCTGGCCTCTTGCGCATTGGCGGACGCGCAGAGCAGCAGGGAGGTCAGCAGCAGTCCGCGCGCGGGCATGGCACGGCCAGAAGGGGGGCGGAG
>NZ_RAVY01000013.1:0-78725 GCF_003611625.1 Corallococcus sp. CA054B | reverse complement strand
CCCCAGCGGCCTGCCCACCCTGCGCTTCCCCCCTGAGCTCCCCATCTCGAGCCGGGTGGAGGACATCACCGCGGCCATCTCCGCCCATCAGGTGGTCATCGTCGCGGGGGCCACCGGCTCGGGGAAGACGACGCAGCTGCCGAAGATCCTGCTCGCCATGGGGCGCGGCCGCCCTCGCCAGATTGGCGTCACCCAGCCCCGGCGCATCGCCGCGACGAGCGTGGCGGCGCGCGTGGCTCGCGAGGTCGGCACGGAGCTGGGCACGGACGTCGGCTACCAGATTCGCTTCGAGGACCGCTCGACCCGGCAGACGGCCGTGAAGTTCATGACCGACGGCGTGCTGCTCGCGCAGATCCACAGCGACCCGCTCCTGAAGCGCTACGACACCATCGTGCTCGACGAGGCCCACGAGCGCAGCCTCACCATCGACTTCCTGCTCGGGTGGCTCAAGCGCATCCTCCCCAGACGCCCCGACCTCAAGGTGGTGGTGAGCTCGGCCACCATCGAGACCGAGCGCTTCTCGCAGTTCTTCGGAGGGGCCCCGGTCATCCAGGTGGAGGGCCGGACCTTTCCAGTGGACGTGCTCTACGAGCCGCCCCCCGAGGACGACGAGCTCGCCGACTCCGTCGCCGATGCGGTGGCGAACGTGATCTCGCTCGACCCGAACGGGGACGTCCTCGTGTTCCTCCCCGGGGAGCGGGAGATCCGCGAGGCCGAGAACGCCCTGAACGCGCGCGAGCTCCGCGGCACGGTGGTGCAGCCCCTGTATGCGCGCCTGTCGGCCTCCGAGCAGTCGCGTGTCTTCGCCACCATCCCCCAGCGACGGATCATCCTCGCCACCAACGTCGCGGAGACGTCGGTCACCATCCCGGGCATCGTGTACGTCGTGGACACGGGGGTGGCGCGCCTGTCGCGCTACGACCCACGCTCGGGCACCACGCGCCTGCACATCGAGCCGGTCTCCCAGGCCAGCGCCGACCAGCGCAAGGGGCGCTGCGGACGCGTGCGCGAGGGCATCTGCGTGCGCCTCTACGACGAGGTGAGCTTCACCACGCGGCCCGCCTTCACCGACCCGGAGATCAAGCGCACCGGGCTCGCGGGGGTCATCCTGCGGATGAAGTCCCTCGGCCTCGGTGACGTCGAGGACTTCCCCTTCCTCGACCCGCCCCAGCCGAGGGCCATCGCCGAGGGCTGGCGGGTGCTCGAGGAGCTCGGGGCCATCGAGGGCAAGGAGCGCACCCTGACGCCGCTCGGGCACCAGCTCGCGCGCTTCCCGGTGGACCCGCGCATCGCTCGGATGATTCTCGCCGGCGCCGAGTACGGGTGCCTGGACGAGGTGCTCATCGTCGCCGCCGCGCTCAACCTGCAGGACCCGCGCGAGCGGCCACGGGAGCTCGCGCAGAAGGCGGACGAACTGCACCGGCGCTTCCGTGACGAGCACTCGGACTTCGCGGGGCTCCTCAAGCTGTGGGCGTTCGTGCGCGAGGCCGAGGAGCGCGGGACGTCCCATCTGCGGCGCGTGTGCCGGGACAATCTCCTGTCCTTCCTGCGGGTGCGCGAGTGGCGGGACGTCCAGCGCCAGCTCGAGGAGACCGTCCGCGAGCTTCGCCTGCCGCGCAAGGGCCGGGGCGCTCCAACGCGCGGGGACGCCCTGCACCAGGCGCTCCTCACCGGGCTCCTGTCCCGCATCGGCCAGTGGAATCCGGAGCAGCGCCACTACGTGGGCGCGAAGCAGACGCGCTTCACGGTCCACCCCTCGTCGGCGCTCGCGAAGAAGCCCCCTGCCTGGGCGATGGCGTTCGAGCTCGTGGAGACGTCCCAGCTGTTCGCGCGCACCGTGGCGAAGCTCGACCCGGAGTGGCTCGCGCCCGCGGCCCCCCACCTGCTCAAGCGCAGCTACTCCGACCCCCACTGGTCGGAGAAGTCCGCGCGCGCCATCGTGAAGGAGAACGCGACCCTCTTCGGGATCCAGGTCTTCAAGGAGCGCCCCGTGCCCCTGGCCAGCATGGACCCGGCCCGCGCACGGCTGATGTTCCTCGAGCATGCCCTGGTGCGCGGCGAGTACCGCACACGCGGGGCGTTCCAGGAGAAGAACCAGAAGGTTCTCGATCGCGTGGCGCGCCTGCGGGACAAGGCCCGGCGCAGCGAGCTGCTCGACAGCGAGGCGCTGCTGACGTTCTTCGACCAGCGCGTCCCGGCGGACGTGACGGACGGAGCGGGCTTCGAGGCCTGGCGCCGCAAGGCCGAGGCGGCCGACCCCGACGTGCTCGTCCTCTCCATGGAGGATGCCCTCTCGCACGACCCGGGCCTGTCCCCGGCGCACTACCCGGACACCGTCACCCTGCACGGCGCGTCCGTACCGGTGACGTACACCTTCGACCCCTCGGCCGAGGACGACGGCATCACCCTGAGCGTGCCGCTCTTGCTGCTCGCCCAGCTCGTCCCCGGTGAGCTCGACTGGACCATCCCCGGGTGGCAGCGGGAGAAGCTCACCGCCCTGCTCGAGCAGATCCCCCGCGCCCAGCGCAAGCAGCTGGGGCCGGTGCCGGAGCTTTGCGACCGTCTCGAGAAGGAACTGGTGCCCTTCCGAGGGCCGATGATTCCAGCGCTCGCGCGCGCGGTGTCCCGGCTGTGCGGCGTGGACGTGCCCGAGGAGTCCTTCCGGGCGGATGCCGTGGTGCCCTACCTGCGCATCACGCTCCGGGTGCTCGACGAGCGGGGAAAGGAGCTCGCGAAAAGCCGCGACGCCGACGCGCTGCTCGAGCAGCACGGGGGACATGCGCGGGCGGCGCTGCGCAGCGCGGCACCGGCTTCGGACTGGGAGCGCAAGGGGCTGACGGCCTGGACCTTCGGCGAGCTGCCCCCCTTTGTGACCCGGCGGGTCGGCGGGCTCGAGGTCCGCAGCTATCCCGCGCTCGTCGACCGGGGCGCTACCGTGGACCTGACGCTGCTCGAGACCTCCGCGGCCGCCGACGCGGCCACGCGCACGGGGGTCCGCCGGCTCCTGATGCTCGCCGCGCGCGGACACGTGGCCGTCAGCGCCGCGCGCATGCCGCCGCCCTTCCCGTCCCTGGACGGCGCGCCGCCCGCGCGGGGCAAGGCCGACGCCTTCCGGGCGCTCGTCCTCGCCCGCAGCGTCGACGATGCATTCAAGCTCGCACCGGGTGCGCCGCTGCCCCGCACGAAGGCGGCCTTCGAGGCGCTGGTCCATGAGGGCTCACCGCGCATCGAGCGCGAGGCCCGGGACTGGACGAACGCCGTCGTCGTCACCTCCTCGGAGCTCGCCGCGACGCTCGCCGCACTCAAGACAGCCTCCAAGGGGCCGAGCGGCGCGGCGGCCGTGCGGGACATCCGCTCGCAGCTCGGGCAGCTGTTCCCCGCGAACCTCATCGAGTGGATTCCCCTGGTGCGACTGCTGCACTACCCGCGCTACCTCCGCGCGGCCCAGGCACGGCTGTCGCGTGCAGTGGCGAACCCTCCCAAGGACGCAGGAAAGGCCGCGCCCTTCCTCCCCCTGTGGGAGTCCTTCCTCGCCAGGAGCGCCACCGCGCGTGACCAGGAGGCGGCGCAAGAACTGCGCTGGGCCTTCGAGGAGCTCCGCGTGGCCATCTTCGCTCCGGAGGTGACGACGCCCGTGTCGGTGACGGTGGCGAAGGTCGGCGCGGCCCTCGCGGCGCTGCGCTAGGAGCAGGTGGTGGTGCATCCGCGACGAGAGCCTCGGCTACGGGCTCGAATCCCGTCGGGGACACATCAAGTGTGTCCCTTGTGCGGCTTGAGCAGCTGCAGGGCAGCCACGGTCGTGAGCGACAGAACCGCGCCGAGCCAATAGAGCCGATAGGCGACAGCAGCTCCGACCGCGGCGGTAATCCAGATGCTCACGGCGGTCGCGATCCCCTGGATCTGTCCACTGCCCTTGACGATGACACCGCCTCCGATGAAGCCAATGCCGCTCAACACGGCCTGAAAGACATAGCCCTGAGCGCGCGCGTCGTCGGGGAAGGCATGCTGGCCGATGAGCAGGAATGCACACGCTCCCGTGCCGACGAGCGGAAACGTGCGCAATCCGGGCGAGAGCGCCCGGTGGTCTCGCTCCCACCCCACGGGCAGCCCCAGCGCGAACGCCACCGCGAGGCGAACCAACATGCTCAGGTCCAGGCCGAGTCCGTCCACCGTGAAACCTCAATCCTGATGGAGCTGCTCCTCGAGCAGCTCCGCCACGCTGCGTGGCGCGGCCTCGCCCAGCTCCAATTCCACCCGGTCGATGCTTCCGTTGAAGCGGAAGGGCAACCGGTCGCGGTAGCCGGGCCAGACCGGTGAGAGCGTGTCCTCTCCGACGTCGAGCGTCTCACCGAGTCCGAAGTACCCTGGCACCTGCCTGGCAATCCGCCCCTCGCCCACCACGGTGCCGTTGCAGAGGAGCCGCACCACGGCCGGCCCTCCTGGACGCCCCGGCGTCTCACAGGTGAACTCCATCCGAAGCTCGGCCTCGCCGCCGGGCAGTGCCGTCCCGGAGAGGACGTCGAAGCGCTCGAACCCGAACCAGTTGTAGTGGTAGCGCATCCGCCCGTCCTCCATGAACAGGCTCCATCCCGCGGTGTCCCCGCCCAGGCACACCAGCACGCCCTCGGCACCATCCTCGGGAAGTCGCGCGTGGAGGGTGATGGCGTGGTCGACGTTCGCCAGCTTGGGGCCGCTGCTCTCCGGCAGCCGCACCATGCCCGGGTAGAGGGTCAGCCGCCTGCGGCCAACGAAGAAGCCCGGCCGCAACGTCACATCCGCCCGCTCCGCGAAGCGGTCATCCAGCGGGAACACGTCGTACTTCGCCGCTTCCAGCAGGAACAGGTCCTGTAGCTCGCGCAGCTTCTTGGGGTAGCGGGCCGCCAGGTCCTCGGACTGACTGAAGTCCTCATCCAGGTGGTACAGCTCCCAGGTGTCCTCATCGAAGCTGGCGCTGCCCCGGGTGACCCAGGGGAGCCGCCCGTGCCGGCAGCAGGCCGTCCAGCCGTCGTGATAGAGCGCGCGGTTGCCCAGCATCTCGAAGTACTGCGTGGTGCGCGTGCTCTTCGCCTCCGCGTTGGCCCGGTCGAAGGTGTACGCCATGCTCACGCCTTCGATTGGCTTCTGCGGCACGCCGTCGACGCTGACCGGCTCGCGGATGCCGACGACCTCGAGGAGGGTGGGAACGACGTCGATGACGTGGTGGAACTGGAAGCGCTTCTGCCCCTTGTCGGCGATCCACGCCGGCCAGCTCACAATCATCCCGTTGCGGGTGCCCCCGAAATGGGACGCCACCTGCTTCATCCACTGGAACGGGGTGTCCCCGGCCCAGGCCCAGCCCACCGCGTAATGCGGCGTGGTTCCCGGCAGCCCCCACTCCCCCATCCGGGCGAGACTCGCCTCGATGGGCGGCTCGATGCCCTGCATGCTGGCGCTCTCGTTGAGGGTCCCGGTCAGTGAGCCCTCCGCGCTCGAGCCGTTGTCGCCGAGGATGTAGATGAAGAGCGTGTTCTCGAATTCTCCCAGCTCCTCGAGGACGTGCACCAGCCGGCCCACTTCGTGGTCGCAGTGCTCGAGGTAGTCCGCGTAGTTCTCCGCCTGGAGGCGGAGCAGCGCCTGCGCCTCGGCATCGAAGTGGTCCCAGGCCGGCAGCTCTTTCGGCCGGGAGGTCAGCCTCGTGCCCGGAGCGATGACGCCCAGTTCGAGCTGTCGCTGGTAGACGACCTCGCGGTAGTGGTCCCAGCCCATGTCGAAGCGACCGGCATTTCGCCCGCGCCAGTCGAGGGGCGGCTGGTGCGGGCCGTGCGCCGCGGCAGGGGCAAAGTGCACGAAGAACGGCCGCTCCGGGGCGATGGCCTTCTGCGCTCGCATCCAGGCGATGCAGTCGTTCGCGAGGTCTCGGGTGAGCTGGTAGCCCTGGTCCGGCGTGCCAGTGGGATTGACGGGGGTCGTGTTCCGGTAGAGCGCCGGATAGAACTGGTCCGTCCCTCCGCCGAGGAACCCGTAGAAGTAGTCGAAGCCGCGCCGGGTGGGCCAGTGCGTGAAGGGCCCCGCGGCGGAGGCCTGGTTCAGTGGGGTGGAGTGATTCTTTCCCCACCAACCGGTGGCGTAGCCGTTGGGTGCAAGCAGCTCCGCGATGGTCGCGCAGCTCCGCGAGAGGATTCCGCTGTAGCCCGGATAGCCGGTGGCCATCTCCCCCACCACCCCGAAGGAAGCCGAGTGGTGGTTGCGGCCGGTGAGCAGCGCCGCCCGTGTGGGAGCGCAGAGCGCGGTGGTGTGGAACTGGCAGTAGGTGAGGCCCTCCTGCGCCAGCCGCTCCGAGGTGGGCATGCGCACGAGCCCTCCGTAGCTGCTCGGCCACGCGTAGCCCACGTCGTCCAGCAGCACGAGCACGATGTTCGGCGCGCCCGGCGGTGCCTTCTGGAAGCCGGGGGAGTCGGGTTCCGAGTCCTTCCAGGTCATCCCGATCTTCGCATCCCGGAAGCGGTGCTCGGGCCTCGGGTAGGTGTCCCGTTCAATCCGCCTCGGAGTCCGCCCCTTCTTCTTCGCCATCGTCGCGTGCCTCCTCCCGAGAGATGAGGACGACGAACGCGACTGCAAGCCGCGGGCTCGGTCCGGCCAGCCGTCTGGGTGACACTCACGCGGGGCGCGCAGGCGAGGAGCCTCCAGCATGCGGCCCGCTGCATGGCACCCACGGTGGAGGCGCCAGGAGTGAGCCGGTCCTTGCCTGGCAGTCCGGTTGCGCGGGCGTCCCGGAGCGCTTGCGGTTTCACGCGGGCACCGTGACCTTCCAGGAATGAGGGTCGGGTTCCTTCAGGCGCTGTCGAGCATCGGGATCCTGGTGTTCTCCGTCTGCACCATGCTCGCCGTCGGCCTGAGTCACACGCTCCGCGAGATATCTGCCCCGCTGCTCGACTCGCGTGGGGCCATCCGCGCGCTGGTGGTGAACTTCGTACTCGTCCCACTGCTCGCGTACGGCGTGGTGCAGGTGGTCCCCTTGGACAGGTCCCACGCCACCGGCGTCATGCTCATCGGCATGGGGGCGGGTGCTTTATTCCTCATGAGGCTCACCGCGGTCGCGGGCGGCAACATGCCGTTGAGCGCGTCCCTGACGGTGCTCCTCATGTTGGCCACCGTCCTCTACCTGCCCCTGGTGGTCCCGCGGGTGGTGCCGGACGTGAAGGTGCGTCCGGCGGCAATCGCGTTGCCGCTGCTCTGGACGATGATTCTTCCCCTGGGAGCGGGGCTCTACGTCCGGGCCCGGCACCAGGCGCTGGCGGAGCGGCTCCGGCCCTGGTTGAGCAAGCTCGCCATGGTGGCGTTGGCCGTGCTGATCGCCGCAACCCTCGTGGCCAACTTCGGGGGCGTCGTGCGCATCATCCGCACAGGCGCCATCTTCGCCCCGCTGATCCTGATCCCGGGCGCCTTCTGCATCGGTTGGGTCTTCGGCCGCGAGTACCGCGGAGGGCACGTGGTGTTGGGGCTGGGCACCGGGCAACGCAACATCGCCGCGGCGATGGTGGTCGCCACCCAGGGGATGGGGGATCAGAACGCCGAAGTGATGGTCGTCGTCTCCTCGCTGGTCGGGTTCGCGGTCCTCTTCCCGATTGCGTGGCTCCTCGCGCGGCGCAGCCGGCGGCAGCGTCCGCTGCGGCACGGGGGCATGGTCCACGCCTGAGCGCTATCGCCGGCCACTCCGCCGCGTGAGCCTGTGAACGAGCAGGGCGATACCCGCCAGCACCTGCAAGCCGAGGATGATGCGCGTGGGCTCCACGACAGGCAGCCACGAAACCCTGTCTCCGCGGATGACAATGGCGCCGGCCGGACGCGCGCTCAGCCCAAAGCCCGTGCCCTCTCCACGCCCCGTGCCCTTCCTCGGGTTGCCCTCAGGGACCGGGCCTTCGCCCCCACCGCCGCCTCCACCGCCCCTCACGCGCGCGACGGGAATCACGGTGACTTCCCCCTGCTGGATGGGTTGGCCGAAGACGCTGCGCGCGGAGATGCTGTCGCGGGCCCGGTCGATGAGGTCGATGATGTCCATGGCGGATTCCTCTTCGAGTGCTCCCGCCAGAGATAGGCATGGCGGAAGCGCGAGCCATCACACCAGGCCGCTGGCCCGGGGCCAGGCTCGCCGTCAAGTCTGGGGCAAGGTTCCCGCCGTCGCGGGCGGGGCAGCGCGCTCCCCGAGCGCGAACAGCGCGAGCCCCAGCACGAGAAACGGCAGCCAGAGCGCTGACAGGGTGGCGCCCATCCCCGCGCTGACCAGCCCTGCTCCGCCGGCCTGTTGAAGCTCGGGCACCTCCACCATCATCTTCTCCGGTGGGGCGGCGGATGACATCTGTCTCACGAGCATCCAGGGCACGGAGACGGTCAGGACGAAGGCCTGGTGGAGGGCCGCGCTCGTCGTGTACGTCGCTTGCGTGGAGGCAGGGCGGACTCCGATTCTCCCCTCCCCGCTCCGGTGCACCGTCAGTTGATGGAGTGCGTCTCCTCGTTTGACTTCGAGAGAGACCGGAGCCGCTGCCGGGAGCGCACGGACGCGCTCAGACACTTCCCCGAAGGTTGCTGCCGGTGTGCCTCCGACCGCCACGATGCGATCGCCATTTCGCATCCCGGCCTGCTCCGCGGGAGAGCCGCTCTCAACAAGGACTTCCGAGGTGGGTGTCTGGACCTGGCTGAGGGCGCTCGCCCAGAACAGAAAGGCGAGCAGGAAGAGCAGCGCCGGAGGGACGATCCGCAGCGCCAGTCGCTTGCGCTTCGAAGCCTCGAAGGCCGCCGCTTCGTAGCGGGCCCCGAACGTCGGGATGCCGCGCACGCGAAGCACACGTGCCAGCGCGACGTGCAACAGCCAGATGAGCCCCGCGCCCATGAGCAACACCCGGGAAGCCCTGACGAAGGTCCAGAGCAGGACCAGGGCCGTGATGACCAACACCTTCTTCAAACGTGAGGACATTCACGCAATCCGTTTGCTGGGGCCATTCACGGCCATGAGCCCCGTCCTACCACAACACCTCCATGGCTTTTCGGGCCACGTCCGCCAGCACGGTGGGATGATGGGGCCCGCACCGGTCGCGGTGCTCCCATGAAGAACAGGCTCGTCGACTACTTCCGCCGCATCGCTCCTCTGTCGGACGAAGAAGCCCAGGCCATCCTGGACAGCATGGTGGTGAAGGCTTGTCCGAAGGGCGCGCACCTGCTCATGGCGGGCCAGGTCTGCACCGAGGCCTACTTCGTCCTCCAGGGCTGTGTCCGCCAGTACTCCATCGTCGACGGGGAGGAGCGGAGCAACGGGTTCTTCACCGAGGACGACTGGGTCCTCTCGATTCACAGCATGATGAACCAGACCCCGGCGGATCACTTCTGGGTCTGCGCGGAAGACACCACGGTGGTGGTGGGCACCGAGCAACGCGAGGGGGACCTGTATCGGCGCTTCCCCCGCTTCGAGAGCATCTCCCGGCTGGTGATGCAGAAGGTCCTGGCGGAGCAGCAGGAGTGGTTCGCGTCCTATCTCACGGACACTCCGGAGCAGCGCTACATCAAGCTCTCAAGGGCGCGGCCGGACATCCTCCAACGGATTCCCCAGTACCAGCTGGCCAGCTACATCGGCGTGAAGCCCGAGTCACTGAGCCGGATCCGGAAGCGCATCGCCACGCACGGCAAGCCGGCTACGCCGCGACGGAAGGCGTGACCGTCCGAAACCCCCTGGTGATGAGCCAGGCGCCGAAGACCAGCTCGAACAGGCCCCCGGGCCCGGAGAAGAAAATGCCCCACGGCAGCCCGAAGAGCTCGAGCACGCACCCCAGCGCCAGGAACCCGTAGCCCACCGCGCCCACCAGCGGGAGCCACGCGGGGAGAAGCCGGGAGCGGTACAGCGACAGGCAGAACGCCACGCTGCCGACCCCCAGGATGATCATCGCGAGCTGGTACGCCCAGAAGTTTCCCTTCGACAGAAGCTGGACCAGCGTCACCCGCTCCGGCTGTGCGGAGTCTCCGAGCTGGAGGATGCACAGCAGGAACACCACTCCGACAATGAGGGTCAGCGCCTCCATCACCCGCGTGCAGACGTACGCGACGGCGATGCCCTGGCTCCGCTCGCGGAGGATTGGAAAGAACAGCACGCCAATTCCGACGACGAAGAGGGAGTTCAACAGGAGCAGCAGCGTCCCCCCGACGAACAGCGTCCTCTGACCGGCCACCCAGGCCAGGTGCTCCGGCTCCTTCAGCACGGAGGTGACCAGCGCGGTGCCGATGCCGTAGGCAAGAAACGGCAGGAGGAAGAGCGCTCCCAGGGAGCGGGAGTGAAGGCGGGAGATGTTCATCGCGAGGGCTCCAGAACGTTCAGCGACGTTGTGGCCCCCAGACTGGCGGGGGGTGCCCTCGCGCGCATTGACGAGGATCAATAAGTGGGCGCGGCCCGGTCCACCCTACCCGCCTCGCGGGTCCAGGCTCCGGGCGAACCCGGGCTTGCGGCGCGCGTGCGAAGCCTGCTCGTAGGCGTAGGCGAGCTTGAGCAGCACGGGCTCGCTCCAGGCGCGGCCGATGAAGGACACCCCCACCGGCAGCCCATGAACATCACCCGCGGGCACGGTGATGCTCGGGTAGCCGGACACGGCGGCGGGCGTGGAGCTGCTGCCCAGCCAGTGGTCGCCCAGCACCAGGTCGATGGGGCCCGCCGGTGCCTGGGTCGGGGCCACGAGCGCATCCAGCTTGTGCTTGTTCATCACCGCGTCCAGGCCCTCGGCGCGCGAGTACCGGCGGCACGCCGCCAGTGCCTTCTTGTAGGCGGCGTCGGTGAGCGGACCCTTCTTCTGCGCCTGGAGCAGCAGCTCCTGGCCGAAGTAGGGCATCTCGCGCTCGCGGTGCTTCTCGTTGAAGGCGATGAGGTCCGCGAGCGTGCGCACGGGGGCGCCCTCGCCGAGCTGTGCAAGGTACGCCTCCAGGCCTGCCTTGAACTCATACAGCATCACTTCCAGCTCGGGCTCGTCGAGCTTCGCCACGTTGGGCAGCGCCACGAGGTCCACCAGCACGGCCCCTTGCGCCTTCATCACTTCGAGCGCGCGCTCCGCGAGGGCGTCCGTGGCCGGGTGGTAGCCGAAGAACCGCTCGCGAGGCACACCGATGCGCGCACCCTTGAGCCCTTGGGGGTCGAGGAACTTCGTGTAGTCCGCGTGGGCGTGGCCCCGGCTCGCTGCGGTGGCCGCGTCGCGTGGGTCTTCTCCCGCGAGCACGCCCAGCAGCGCCGCGGCGTCCGCCACGGTGCGCGTCATGGGGCCCGCGGTGTCCTGGGTCGAGGAGATGGGGATGATGCCCGCGCGGCTGACGAGCCCCACCGTGGGCTTCAGCCCCACCAGCGAACACGCGGACGCGGGCGAGACGATGGAGCCGTCCGTCTCGGTGCCCACCGACACGGCGCAGAAGTTGGCCGCGGTGGCCGCGCCTGAACCGGAGCTTGAACCGGAAGGCGTCCGGTCGAGCGCATACGGGTTGCGGCACAGGCCGCCGCGCCCACTCCAGCCGCTGGTCGAGTGCGTGGAGCGGAAGTTGGCCCACTCGCTGAGGTTCGTCTTGCCCAGGAGGACGGCGCCGGCGGCGCGCAGCCGCTCCACGATGAAGGCATCGCGAGGAGGCACGGCGCCCACCAGCGCGAGTGAGCCCGCGGTGGTCTGCATCTTGTCCGCCGTGGCGATGTTGTCCTTGATGAGCACGGGGATGCCGTGCAGCGGCCCGCGTGCGCCCTTGGCCTTGCGCTCGGCGTCCAGCGCGTCGGCCAGTGCGAGCGCCTCCGGGTTGAGCTCGATGACCGAGCACAGCGGAAGGTCCCCGGTGCGGTCGAGCGCACGGATGCGCGCGAGGTAGGCCTCCGTCAGCCCACGCGCGGTGTGCTTGCCAGACTCCAGGCCCGCCCGCAGCTCCGCGACCGTCACCTCTTCGAGCGCGAAGGCTCCGGCCGTGGTGGCCCCTGGCGCGGCGGCGGAGGGCGCCTGGGCGTGCGCATTCCGGACGGCCAGCGCCCCCGTCACGGCCGCCGCGGCCCCAAGAAGCGTGCGGCGGGAGAAGCCAGGGTTCACGTCGGAAGCAGCCGTCTTCTTCGTCATGGAGCAGGCACCCGGAATGTGGAGGGCGCCAGTGGACCAGATGCCCCCACCGGGAGGAAGGGCCACGGTTTGTAGCCCTCGCTCGCCTCGGTCACTCCAGGTTCGTCCGGAAGAACGTGGTCAGCTTTTCAAAGGGGATGAGGCCGACGCGGTCGTAGAGGTCCACGTGACTGCAAGGAGGGGCTCATGGCAGGTCTCCCGAATCGAAGCGTTCCCCTGTCTCTTCATCCGTGTCGCCCCAGGCCACCGGAATTGGCGGAGACACGGCCAAGGTCTCTCGCACCCACGCGAGCTGTGCTGGCTTCTCCGGCTGTGGGCTGAGCGGCTGCAGCTCCCGCTCGTAGTCACACGGACCAATCCGCATCAGGGTGCAGAGAACGCAGGCGCCCTTGGGGCGCCGCAGGTGGCCGGTCTGCGGATTCATGGCGAGCCGTCCCGCCCTGGCCTCCTCCAGGAGTTGCTCGATGACTCGCGCTCGGGACTTCTCGAAGTCGGCGGAGTCCCCGGTGATGTGCGGCGCGAAGATGACTCGCGCCCCCAGCTCGCTGCCATCCGGCGCGGCGCCGTACCTCAGGCGGATCTCCCGGGACATCAGCGACTCCAGCGGCTCCCCTGGCTGGGGAGCCCCCTTCACGAAGAGATCCTTCAACTCGGAGATGAGCGCGTTCGCGGTGCTCTGGCTGAAGCACAGCAGCACGGAGGGAAGGCTCTGGAAGAGCTGTCGGAGGAAGTACCTCCGCTTGCGGAAGCACTCACCGACGATGCCATCCCGCTGGGGGACCGTCATTGGCGGCAGCTTCGGATCCTCCGGGGAGGCCTTCGTGGTCCACTTCGCCGAGGGACACGCCACCATGTTCCCGTAGGAGAGATCCTCCCCGACCTGGAGCTTGTGCCCGCTCCAGCCCATCTGCTCCGCCACGGCGTCCAGCAACCCTTTATACGTCTCATACATCTTCTGGGGCTGGAGCTGGAGGGGCACCCGGCGAGCACCCGTCTCGTCCTCAGGCACTTGAAGCTCGAAGTCGGAGTACGGGGTGTCCTGCGCACCGCCGCCGAAGCGCTCGTAGTCGGCGCGCGGCACCTCCAGCTTGTCCACCGCGCGGTAGCGGAAGTAGTGCGCGTACTGCTGGTAGTCGTCGAACAGCGGGTAGAGCGACTGGCGCTTCGCGCTCCACCACGCGGGGAGATTGGGATTGATCCCCACCGCCATGATGGGGGCCTTGCGGCAGCCACTCAGCGCCTCGGGGACCAGGGGTGCGCGCCCTACGTACTTCGCCGGGTGGACGATCCCCGGCTCAGGAGGCGGGCGATCCTCCACGTAGTCGTAGCTGTGGTAGCTCCCCCACTGACGAAAGTAGGCGCAGGGATGGGGCGGCCGGAGGGGCTCCTGCGCCGAGCGCATGGCGTTGCAAGGCATGAGCTCGTAGATGAGCTCGACCTCGGTCGGAAGATTGCTCGTGGACATGTGTCCCCCCTTTGGCCACGACTCGAATGTAGGCCTCGCCCGAGTACAGTGGGGGCTCCCTGACGGTCAGGAGGCCCCCTGGTGAAAACGCTCCCCCTGCTTCCCCTGCTCTTCGCCTGTGTGGCGGCGCCCGGCGGCCCCGCGCTCGCGGCGGCGCCCGCGCCCACGGTCCTCGCGGGCCTGGACGCGCTGTACCCCGAGCTGGACGCGCTCTACCGCGACCTGCACCAGACGCCCGAGCTGTCACTCCAGGAGGAGAAGACGGCGGCGAAGCTGGCCGAGCGTCTGCGCAAGCTTGGCTTCGAGGTGACCCCGAAGGTGGGCGGGCACGGCGTGGTGGCCCTGTTGCGCAACGGCAAGGGGCCCACGGTGATGCTGCGCACGGACCTGGACGGGCTGCCGGTGGAGGAGAAGACGGGGCTGCCCTACGCCAGCAAGACAAAGGCGAAGGATGGAGCCGGGACGGAAGTCCCGGTGATGCACGCGTGCGGGCACGACGTGCACATGACGTCCTGGCTTGGCACGGCCACGCTGCTGGCGCGGACGAAGGACCAGTGGCGTGGCACGCTGATGCTGGTGGGGCAGCCCGCCGAGGAGATTGGAGCGGGGGCCCGGCAGATGCTGGCGGACGGCCTGTTCAAGCGCTTCCCCAAGCCGGACGTCGCCGTGGCCATGCACACCGTGGCCAATGCCGCGGCGGGGACGGTGAAGTTCACCCCCGGCTATGCGCTGGCGAGCGTGGACTCGGTGGACGTCACCCTCTACGGCAAGGGCGGGCACGGTGCGTACCCGCACACCACCGTGGACCCGGTGGTGATGGCGGCGCGAACCATCCTCTCGCTGCAGACACTCGTCAGCCGGGAGAAGAGCCCGCTGGAGCCGGCGGTAGTCACGGTGGGCTCCATCCACGGTGGCACCAAACACAACATCATCCCGGACGAGGTGCGCCTGCAGCTCACGGTGCGCACGTACAAGCCGGAGGTGCGCAAGGCGCTGCTGGCTGGCATCGAGCGCATCGCCAAGGCGGAGGCGATGGCCTCCGGAGCGCCCCGCCCGCCCGACGTCGCCGTCACCGAAGGCACGCCCGCTACGTTCAATGACCCTGCGCTCACGAAGCGGCTGGTGGACGCGGTGGCGAAGGTGATGGGCGAGAAGAACCTCAGCGAGACGCCATCCGTCATGGGCGGAGAGGACTTCTCCGAGTACGGCCGCGCGGGCGTGCCTTCCGTGATGCTGTGGCTGGGCATCACCGAGCCCAAACGCTTCGCCGAGGCCAAGGGCGCGGAGGAGGCGCTGCCCTCCCCGCACTCGCCCTTCTACGCGCCGGACCGCGAGCGCGCGCTGCGCACCGGCGTCACCCTGCTGACCACCTCCGCGCTGGAGCTGCTGGGCAAACCCTGAGGCCCCCATCCGGGCGACTCAGGCCTTCCACACGTTATTGACGGAGCGCCAATAGCGACCTATCGTTCCGATTAGCGAGGCGCCCGACCCTCCTCCTCCGCGCGCCCCTCCGCCTCGCCATCAGAGAAGCCCGCCGCGAAGCAGGAGGAGCTCATGCCCGTTGAGAGAAGGCCGTTCGTCGGAAGCGGCGCCGCCGTGCCATTCGTTCGCATGCTGTCTGTCCTGGCGACGTTGTCGATGCCTGGAGTCAGCGCCGCGGGTGATTTGCTGGGAAGCAGTCGAGGCGGCTCGGCGCAGTGGGACTTCTGCTATGGCAGACCGGACAGCGCGCTCTTGCCGGTGGATCCTCGGACCCTGGTGCAGCCCGGTATCAGTGACGGGCGGGCGGTGCACTTCAATGCCTACTGGAAGAACTGTCATGTCGACCCGGAGGCCGTGAAGGAGCAGGGAGCGGCGAAGACCTGTGGCGAACTGCGTGCGCGCTTCGCGCATGGCGAGGGGCTTCTGACCAACGGCCATCCCGGCGTGGGCGTGCTGTTCACCGGCACCGACTACACGCGGCCCGAGGCTGCGTTCGGCATCGCCACCTTCTCCGCTGCGCAGTACAACGAGCTGTGGCGCGTCTGGGGCTTTCCCTTCCGTCCCGACAACTTCGACACCCTGGTCGCCCAGCGCTATGGGTCGGGGCTGAACACCGGGCGCAATCCCTATCCATTGCCCGGGCAGCTTCCGAACCTCTCCAACGGCGGGAGCGGGCAGCTGCCGCAGATGCTCACGCAGCTCCGCAACCCGGATGGGAGCTGGAGCGGCCGCATCGGTGTCACCTGTCACGCCTGTCACAGCGGCATGGTGGGCAAGCCCGGGGACGGCCCGGGCTTGGGGGTGCAGGTGGGCGGCGGCAGCAGCCTGGCGGACCTGGACCTGTTCCTGAGCGACCTGTTGCCCCTGGGCTACCCGGCGTCGCTGGCCACGTTCCTGAACCTCAACCGGACCCGTGGCACCAACAACGCCAGCGACATCAACCTCGCCTTCCTGTTCCCGGACGAGAACCTGCTGACGCCTTCCGAGGTGATTGGCCTCATCAACTCCGGCTCGACCGCCGGAATGGATACGCCCGCCTGGTGGAACATGGGGCACCGGCCGGTGAAGTTCGTCGACGGTGTGTTCCCGATGGATGCGCCGCGCGTGGACATGGTGTTCTACACGCCGTTCATCGGCCTGTTCGGAAGCGCCGGCGGGCCGTTGAGTGAAGCGGGACAGGACTGGATGCGGGACAACGGCCCGGCGCTCAACACCTGGGTCGATTCCCTCAAGTCCCCGCCCTATCCACTGCCCATCAACCAGGCGCTGGCCGAACAGGGGGCGGTGCTGTTCCACACGCTCGACATGTGGGCACCGGGGCGCAACAACACCGTGCCGCGACCGCAGGGCAACGGCTCGTGCGCGAGCTGCCATGGGGCCTACGCGCCTCGCTACGTCAA
Source organism: Corallococcus sp. CA054B (assembly GCF_003611625.1). Classification (NCBI taxonomy): domain Bacteria; kingdom Pseudomonadati; phylum Myxococcota; class Myxococcia; order Myxococcales; family Myxococcaceae; genus Corallococcus; species Corallococcus sp. CA054B. The sequence continues at coordinate 62,286 of NZ_RAVY01000013.1, read as the reverse complement.
CAACCCGGCCTTCCTGGCGACACCGGCGCTGGAGGGCATGGCGAGCTACATCGCCCCTCTGAGAATCATTGGCACCGACCCGGTCCGGGTGAATACCAATAACGCGGCGGTCCAGTCCGCGGGCGCCAAGAACTTCTTCGGCTATCCCACGACGGCTGGCACCGCCAACGACTGTGGTCCGCAGAACCAGCCGCACATCCGAGGCAATCGGGAGCCCGGCTACCTCGCGCCGCCGCTGTACGGGGTCTGGGCCACCGCGCCGTACCTCCACAACGGCTCGGTTCCCAATGTCTGGGAGGTGCTCAAGCCCGCTGACCGCAAGCCCATCTGGCGCCGGGTCTCCGCGCCGCCGCGGTGGGATCAGCCGCTGACCGTCATGGGCTTCGACACGGACCTGCAGCGCGCCTACGACGCCACCAGGCTCGGTTGGAAGTACGACACCATCCCCTGCAAGTGGCGCACGCCCCTGAATCCAGCGGTGTCGCCGTACATCAACTGCCAGCCGGGCGACGAGTTCACCACCCCCCTGGCGCAGGAGATGATGAGCGTGCTCTTCAGCAACCTGGCCGTTTCCTGGAACATCCTCTTCCCGCCCACCCGCACGCGGCAGCAGCTGGAGGACCGGAAGATCTACAACACCAACGCCTTCGGCCAGGACAATGGCGGCCACGAGTTCAACTCCGTGCTCACCGACCCGGAGCGGCTGGCCATCATCGAGTACCTCAAGACGCTCTGACGCGAGAGCGGGGGGCACGGGCGTGGGACGCGGCCCTCGGCGGTCCGCGCCCCATTCCGGGGGAAGAAGCGCCCCGACGGCCCCTGGGGAGGGTGCTCTCCGGTACAGTGTGGTACGAAAGATCCAGTTCTGGAACCGGAGGCTGCGTTGAAGTTGTTTCGAGTGTGTCTGACTTCGCTGTTGGTGTTGGTCGTCGCGTGCGGTGGTGATTCGACTTCTCCGGAGGCGCCCGACGCCGGGCAGTCCCGGCCGGACGCGGGCTCCCAGACGCCCGACTCAGGCGATCCGCTGCCGGACTCCGGCACCGAGACTCCGGATGCGGGCTCGGAGACGCCTGACTCCGGCACCGAGACGCCTGACTCCGGCACCGAGACGCCGGACGCGGGCTCGGAGACTCCTGACTCCGGCACCGAGACGCCTGACGCGGGCTCCGAGACTCCTGATTCCGGCACTGAAACGCCTGACGCGGGCTCCGAGACGCCGGACGCGGGCGGGCCCGCCGACGCGAACGTCATCGACAACGGGGGCTTCGAGGAGTGGTCCGGTGCGCTTCCGGCGCTGTGGTCCGGGAGCACGACGAACATCGAAACCGTGGTGCAGAAGGTCACATCGCAGCCCTTCGAGGGCGTGAACGCGGCCCGGCTGATCAACACCCTGACCGCGCACCGCCGCTTCAGCACCGCGGCGAAGTCCATGCCCGCGGGCCGCTACTCCTGCACCTACCAGGCTCGGGGGACCGGTGAGGTCCGCAACGGCTTCTTCGGCACCGACTTCTCCAGCTATTCGTCCTACACCTCCATCGACAGCCGGACGTGGACCCAGGTGAGCTACAACTTCAACCTGGCCAGCTCCGTCTTCGACACCTTCGAGCTCATCTTCAGCGTCCGGAACACCAGCGGCGACCACCTGCTCATCGACAACGTGCGCTGTGTGCGGGCCCCCGAGCCGTGCGACGCGGTCACCTGCGAGGCCTGGGCGCGTTGCGACAACGCCACCGCGACCTGCCAGCCGCTCTCCGGCCGCTGCGACGACTCCATGGACTGCCGCGAGTGGCAGGCCTGCGACGCGACCCACACCTGCGTGACCGCAGGGGACCGCTGCACCCGCCACGCGGATTGCGCGGGGACCCCGGAGACGCCTGTCTGCGACACCGCCTCGCACCTCTGCATCGAGGGCGACCCCTGCGCCGGCGTCACGTGCAGCAACCCGGCGACGAGCTGTAATCCCACCACGGGCGTGTGCGAGCTGGCCGAAGGCGCCTGCTTCACGACGTATGACTGCAAGGGCGCCCTGCCCGCCTGCGACCCGGCCACCCGCCGCTGCGTGGCGGCCGAGCACTCCGCGAACATCATCCGCAACGGCGGCTTCGAGAACTGGAGCACCCGCAACATCCCCTACTACGGGAACAACTACGTCCCGGACTATTGGTACGGCCTGGACAACGGCATCACGGACCCGGGCACGGAGATCAAGCCCTCGCGCCTCGCGCACTACACGAGCGCGGTGCACGGCGGCTCGGCGGCGCTGCAGTTCGTGGTGCCCATCCAGATCGCTGAGCGCTTCACGACCGAGAAGTTCAACGTGCCGACGGGCAACTACTCCTGCTCGTACCGCGTGCGCGGCCACGGCAGCATCCGCCACCGCAGCTACTCGAGCGGCGGCTGGAGCCCGCAGACGGACTTCATCACGGTGGACAGCGACGAGTGGCAGCCGGTGTTCTTCCGCTTCACCGGCAACGTGCGCGACTGGCGCCTGTTCTTCTATCCGAGCCGCAGCGTCGCCGACCGCGACCACCTCCAGGTCGACGACGTCGTCTGCACGAAGGACTAGGAAGCGTTGCTGAAGTGAAGGGAGCGATGGGGCGTGAAGCCTCATCGCTCCCCAGGCAACGGCTTGAGCCGGCTCAAAGGCTTCAGCTGACGTGGAATGGCACCATCCGCTCGAACTCGCGGCTGGGGACTCCGATGACGGAGTACGCCGGAGACTGGATGGGCGGCATGGTGCGCAGGATGCGGCGGTGGAAGGTCGGGTAGCTGGCCGTGAACTTCCCTTCGTTCCAGACGCGCAACAGCTTGGCGGTGAAGAGGCCGTTGTATTCGCCGTCGCTGGAGAGCTGGTTGTCCTGGCAGCCGGAGATGAGCAGCACCGTGGCCTTCAGCGTCAGCCTGGGGTCATCCTTGGGCAACCCCTTCAGGATGGCGTCGTACATCTGCTTGTTCTCGCGGTACGTGCGCCGCTCGATGCCCAGGGGCATCTCCTTGAAGCGCCGCTCCGCGGGCACCGTCGTCCGCATCGAATCCGCCAGCAGCTGCAGGCTGCCGCTGGAGCGCAGGGCCGCGTAGGCCACGCTGCTCACCGAACCGCTGTGGCAGCTGTCGGAGAGCATGAAGACCCGCACGCCCGCCTTGAGCTTCCCCATCGCCTGGTAGATTTCGTCGTCGACGAGCTCCCCGTCATACAGACACCACGTCTCATCCAGGCCGTCGTCCTCGTCGCCGTTCATGTCGGGGAGCTGGCCGCCGTGCCCCGAGTAGGTGAACAGCAGCAGGTCCCCCGCCTGGAGCACCGACGCCGCCTCGCCCAGCTCCGCGAGCACCTTGGCGCGCGTGGCGTCCTTCGTGAGGAAGGGGCGGACGCGGCTGAACCCCTGCGCATTCGCGATGCTGACCATGTCCTCGGCGTCCGCTTCGCACGCCAGCAGCTGGCCATCCCAGCCCCCGTAGTGCTTCGGATCCACCGCGTTCAAACCGATGTTGATGGAATATCCCTGCGCCATGACTGTCATTGCCTCCTTCACTCACGGTGGAGACGGAAGGCCGGGATGCCAGGGAGGAGGCGGCGCGCGCCGTGTCCTTCCGGCCCTTTGCCGACCGGGAGCCCGGGGCTCGCTCCCTCCGCTCCCGTGTGACACGACAGGTTAAGTAGGGCCCCTGGCTGTGACCTGACACGCCACGCGTCCTGGCCTCGCGGTGCCCTGCCCAGAGGAGGGACCTCCGGGGCGAAGGGGGGCTCGGTGGGTGCAAGCGCGACCCGCGCCGGGCTGGCTCCCTCTCCTGCCCGGCGTGCCCGGCCGCCGGATGTCAGTCACACGGACAGTGCATTAGGCTCGGGGCCACATGGTCAAGATCTCCGGCTCCCCTGGCCCCAAGGCGACGCGCGTCGCGAGTGTGGACACGCCTGTCACGCAGGCGCCCTCCGCCGCGACCGTGGCGCCCTCGCGCCGCTCCAATGCCACTTCGTCCATGGCCGCCGCCGTCTCCGCGGGCGCGAAGCCCCCGGCACAGCGGAAGACGGAGCAGCAGCTCTCCGCCCTCCCGGAGGGCCCCATGCGGCAGGCCCTGTTGAAGGCGCTTTCGAGCGGCATGTCCCCCGCCGACGTGGGCGCGGTCGCCACCGCGGTGGGGGGACTCAGCCCCGCGCAACAGAAGGAACTGTCGACCCTGCTGTCGAAGGCGGGCGTCAGCGCCAAGGCCTCCCCCCGCTCCGACGCGGACGCGGAACGCACCTTCCTCCTCAAGGCCGTGGCGGGCGGCGCTTCCGGCGCGCCGCTCAAGCGGCTGGCGGATCAGATTCGCGGGCGGCCCCCTTCCCATCAGGGCTTCTCCTTCAACCCGCTGTCCGTGTCCGCGGGAGCCACGAAGCGCTCGGCCCCCACCAGCGCCGTGGACACCGCCGCGGCGAAGCTCAAGACGGCGATGGATGACATCTGGGGCACCGACGAGGCCGCCGTCTTCGAGGCCCTGGAGGGCCTGGAGCCCTCCCAGCTCAAGCAGGTGGCGGAGAAGTACGAGAAGCTGACCGGCACCCCGCTGGAGGACGCGCTCCACCTGGAGCTGGAAGGCGCGGACCTGAAGCGCGCGCTCTCGGCGCTCCAGCCGCAAGCAGCGGCCGCTCCTTCCGCGCCGGTGCAGGCCTCCACCAAGGCCGCCGCGACCACGAAGGTCACCGCCGCGTCCGTCAGCGACATCCAGAAGAACCTCGACGCCATCCAGGTGACGTCCAAGGACGAGGGCACCATTCAGCGCGGCAACGCCGTCGAGCTCAACGAGCTCATCCCCCGCAACGTCGCGACCCTGAAGCCCCCCAAGGCGAAGGCCTACGCCCCGTTGAAGAAGGCAGTCGAGGCGCGCAACAAGGCGGAGGCCGCCGTCAACGCGGCCACCACCGAGCCCGCGAAGAAGGCCGCGCAGGAGAAGCTCAAGGCCGCGGAGGAGACCGTCAAGGCCGAGGGGGAGAAGGTCAAGGAGTGGCTGAGGAAGAACATTGGCGACAATCCCGCCCTCCGCGATGCCAGGGCAGCGGTGAAGGTCTCCGAACGCGCGCTCGCCAGGCTGGAGGCGAAGCAGAAGAAGGCGAAGGTTCCCAAGGACCCCGTCGAGGCGGAGAAGTTCCGGCAGTCCCAGAAGACGGCGCTCGACGCGGCGAAGGTGAAGGTCACCGACGCGCAGGCCCGGATGAAGACCGTGAAGGACGGGCTGCTCGCCCGGGTCGACGCGTACGCGCCCATGGTCCCCGTGAAGCAGACCCGTTCGGACGTCACGGTGAATGGGACCACCGTGCGCATGCGGGATGGCCGAGAGACGGCCTACACGAACTCGTGGAACGCGGTGGATGGCGGCGCCGTCTCGGGGGACTCGGCCGCGCAGGTCACGTCCCAGTTGGAGAAGAGCGGCATCAGCGAGGACCGGCGGAAGATCCTCGGGTCCATCTCCGGCCTGGAGGGCACCTTCAGCAAGGTGAACACCTGGGACATCGGGCGCGTGTCGTGGGGCTTCACCCAGTGGACGCTCGGAAAGAATGGCAACGGGACGCTCGCCGAGTTCATGCGGGACCTGAAGAAGACCGACCCGGCGCAGTACGAGAAGAGCTTCGGCAGGTTCGGCATCGACATTGGCAAGGAGGGCGTGGTGCTCACCCGGCCGGACGGCACGGTGCTCAAGGGCGTTGAAGCGGCCGAGGCCATCCGCACCGACGTGAAGCTGTCCGCCATCTTCATGGCCGCCGGCGCCGACCCGGCCATGCAGCAGGCTCAAATCAAGTTCGCCAACGAGGGGAAGATCTCCGGCACCCGCGACAGGTCGGTGTCCGGGACGGGCAAGGACGCGGAGGGCCATTCCAAGACCGCGAAGCTGAAGCTCAAGGACGTCGTCACCAGCGAGTACGGCACCGCCATCCTGACCGACCTGGCGGTCAACGCCGGGTCGGGCGGAAGGGTCGCCGCCGCCGCGCTGGAGAAGTACGTGAAGGACAAGGGCGTGGACCCCGCCAGGGTGAAGGACTGGGGGCCGGACGCGGAGAAGGCCATCATCGCCGCGCTGGAGCACGCGTCGCGCTCGGAGCGGCTGGCGCACCATGCGAAGGTGGGGTTCAGCAAGGAGCCCGGCTCCTTCACGGACTGACGGCACAAGGCCCCTTCCCCACGCACGCGGGAAAGGGGCCTCGGGTTTCAACACGACCGTGGGTGATTCAGCTCCGGCGGCGGCGGCTCACCGCCAGCGGCAGCCCCGCCAGCGCGAGCGCCCAGAACGGAGCGCTGCTCGCGGCGGCGCAGCCTCCGCCCTCATCCTCGCCGCCGCCCGGCTGCTCCGCCACGGGCGAGCCATTGCCCACCTTGATGCTCAGCTTCGTGGACGCCGCGCGGTCGCCGTCGCTCTTCTGGTCCGCGTTCGCCGAGTTGCCCGCGCCGAAGAGGTTGAGCGTGACGTCCGTGGCGGGCGAGACGAGCGAGAAGTTGAAGCGCAGCTCCGTGCCCGTGAAGGCCTGGGGCGCGGAGTGGGACAGCTCGGTGCCCAGCTTCTTCAACCCGGTGCCGGCCACGAGGCTGGCCCCCGCGCCGTCCACGGCGATGCCCGCGCCGCCCGTCTTCGCGGCCCCGCCCCGGATGATGAGGGTGTACTGGCCGGTGGCGCCCTTCTCCAGCGTCGAGGGGCCCTCGAACTCCACGGTGGGGGCCTCGCCGCCCTTGTGGCAGGTGTTGCAGGTCGCCGTGTCCTTTCCGGAGTTGCCGCTGATGCCCGTGCTGGTGGCGAAGGCGGACGTCGCCCCCAACAGCGCAATGACAAACACGCCCGCGTGACGCATCGAATTGCTGTTCATGGTCTTGTGTCCTGGGACTAGCGCAGCTGGAGGAAGGAAAAGGACAGGCCCTGCGTCTTCACCGTGGGCTTGCCGTTGTCGCCCAGCACCCGGAAGGTGGTGGACGAAGCGCCGGCGCCGAACTCGGTGTAGAGCGTCTGGTTCTCGGACTCGAAGAGGAAGACGCTGCCGGAGGTGGACGGGAAGTCGGCCTTCCGCGTCGCGGTCAGCGTGGCCAGGTTCAGCTCCCACCACTGCCAGCCGGTGCCGCTCGCGAGCGTGCGCGGATGCGAACCCTCCGGCACCGGAGTGATGCTCTCGTCGAGCACGCGCACGTACGCCATTCCCGGCGTGTGGCTGGGGATGAGCGCGCCCGCGGTGCCACCGCCCACCAGCTCCGCCAGCGAGCGATAGAAGGTCTTGTCGAAGTCGCGCGTCGCAGGGTCGAACCGGAGCAGGCAGGGCTCCGGCGACTCCTCGCCCACCACCCGGCGCGACGCCGCGCCGTAGGCCTCCGTCGCGATGTACACCTTGCCGTCCGTGCCGAGCGCGGCGTCGTGCGTGTAGCCGCAGCGGTCATCCGTCGCGAGCGTGACGGCGTCCGTCGCCGTGTCGATGGAGACCACGCCCGCCTTCTTCGTGACGCTGTTGCCCTCCACCGGCCGCCAGCCCACGGGCATGAGGATCTGCCCACCGGTCTGTACGACGGCGCCGGAGAACGCCATGACCGTGTCCGGGAGGACCAGGGCATCCAGCGGGCGCGTGCCCGTCACGGTCATGTCCTTGGGGTTCCAGATGACGATCTTCGCGGCGTTACCGTCGAAGAAGTACGCCTTCGTCTCCGAGACGAACTGGAAGTTGGCCTGGTACTCGCCCAGCGACGTCACGCCCTGGGGCGCGAAGCTCACGGTGCCCGAGGCCTCCAGCTTCCCCGCGCTGTTCAGCGTGTAGCGGGTCACCGTGGCGCTCACGTCGCTCACCACGTAGACGGAGCCCGTCTTCGGGATGCCCACGCCCAGCGCGCGGCCAGAAATCTTGATGGCACCGTCCAGCGACAGCGTCGCGGCCTTCTCCGCGTCCGGCGTCACCAGGACGTAGCTGTCGGAGGGGTCCTCCGCGAGCATCTGGGTGGTGATGGCGTACAGCGGACCGTTCGTGTCCGTTCCTTCCTCTTCGTCGTCGCCGCAGCCCACGAACAGGGACAGGGCAATCGCCGCGGTGGAGAGTCGCAAGGAACGCAAGGCAAACAGATGCTTCATCAGCAATGGCCTCTTGGAGTGGGGGGATGAGCGCCTGCCCTTTCCAGCCGGGACGGGGACCCGGATATGAAAACGATAAGCATTCTCAATTTCACCCCCTCTAGAGGTCTGGACGCGTGATGTCAAGAAAGAGACGTGTTCTCCTTGAACCCGGACTACCTTGGGCCGGGTGGGCCCCGGGCACTCGCCCCTATAGTCGCCTCATGAAGGAAGCTTCCGCCCCGCTCCGCTCCATCGTCGCGCTGCCCCTGACGCCGGAGGGCTTCGCTCCGTTTGGCGACGTCGTGTCGGCCGGGCTCAAGAGCGGCGCTTCGGCGAACCAGGGCACCGCGGTGCGCTTCGACTGGTCGGCGCGGCTGGAGAACGGCCGGCCGGGTGCGCAGCCCAACCTCGCGGTGTTCCGCTCCGTGCCGCAGCCGCTTCCCTTCACCGTGAAGCTGCTCGAACACCATCCGCGGTCCAGCCAGGCGTTCCTGCCCATGCGCTGCTCGCGCTTCCTCGTCTGCGTCGCGCCGACCGCGCCTTCGGGCGGACCCGACCTGGACGGGCTCGTGGCGTTCGTCTGCGGCCCCGGCCAGGGCGTGAACTACCACCGGGGCGTGTGGCACCACCCCATCATCGCGCTCGATGAGCCGGCCGAGTTCGCGATGCTGGCGTGGGAGGACGGGGGCGCGGAGGACTGCGTCGTGCGGCAGTTCTCCACGCCCGTCTCCGTCGTCGTCGGGGGCTGAGCGGTCCCCTACCCTTCCGTCTTCGGCTGACGCGCGAGCCACGCGCGCCACTCCTCGGCCGTTTCGTACTGCTCACCGGAGAGCTGCTTCAGCACCAGGACCGCGGGGTCGCGGTTGATGGGCAACGTGAGCGCGGACATCCGGACCAGGTGGTCTCCCAGTTGGCGGAGCAGCCCGGCACGCTGCGCCTTCAGCGCCTCGGGTGAAAGGTCGTCCAGCAGGTAGTTGAGGAGGTGCGTCGCCTTGTTGCGGTCACTCGCCTTCGGCATCGTCACCGCGTCCGCCACCGTCGCCACGTCCAGCAGGGGCTTCGCCGCGGCTTCCTGCGTGGACGCCAGCACCCGCAGCACGCCGTTGCGCACGCCGGACTCCGGATCCCGGATGAAGGGCTGCAGCCGTTGCGCGGTCTCCTCGAGCGTGGGTGCGTAGGCCAGCAGGTAGGCCGCCGCGACCCGCTTCTCCGGGTCCGCATCCTCGCGCAGGACGGCGGTCAACGCGTCCAGCTGCGTTGGCACCTTCGCGAGGAACTCCGGCTCGAAGGACGCGAGGTCCGGATGGCCGAACCCACCGATGCAATTCGCGACCTTGCAGCTGGAGTCTTCAGACATCTTCCCCTGCATCTGGAGTTGCTGCAGGCGCTCCACATAGTCGTTCCACCGGGCGACCAGTCCTTCCGGATCCGGGGGGTGCCCCTTGGGCGCGGGGAGGAAGCGCAGCCGGGCTGCGTCCTCGGCGTCCACCATGTCCACCACCACGAAGGCGGAGCCCTTGCGCTCCGCGGCGAAGTAGATGGACATGCCCACCTGGGCGTAGGCGAGGCCGTACTGCTCACGCAGCGCCGCCTCCTTCTGCCTGAAGATCGCGCCGCTGTGCACGATGGGCTTGCCCACCTCCAGCCCCATCAGCCGCTGGACCGCCTCCTGGTCCACCTTCCGCGAACCAAACGCATCCACCCCCATGAGCGTCATCGTCATGAAGGGCGCTTCGGGTGCCTTCGCCAGGTTGGCGCGGGCCTCCGCCACGATGCCGCTCCACGCGGGCAGCGTGTGAAGCGCCGCCAGCTCCGGGTTGTATTCGAGGTGATCCGCGTCGTAGTAGCCGCCCTGGACCGCGCGCTTCAGCACGTCCACGGCCGCGTCCGCGTGGCCCGCGAGCGAGGCGCATCCCGCGGCCCGGTAGAAGGAATCCGCGCGATCCGGCCCCTCCTGGGACGCCTCGCCGGCAGCCTGGAACCGCTCCGCGCACCGCTCGAAGTCCAGCGCCTTGTAGGCCTGCTCTGCTTCCTCCGAGAGCTGCTGGGCCCGCGCGGCCGGGTCGTCCGCCGGCTTCGGAGCATGGGCACAGCCCGCCCCCAACGCGACCACGCTCAGCGCCATCATGAATCGCATCTGGACCAACCTTTCGAGAAAGCGCGTATCTCATGCAAGCTGCGAGCAGGTTTCAAGGAGCTCAAAGCATGGCCAACGCCATCTCGAAGACCGCGTACTACACCCTGGCCTGCCGGGCGGAGGACGCGCGCAGGCCACGGCCGCTGTGCAATGACACCTTCGCGGCCCGCTTCATGGATGACGAAGCGCGGCAGATCTGGTCCCGCTTCCAGTCGTTCGACCGGCCAAACGCGAGCAACGCCGCGCGGCATCAGATCATCGACGCGCTGGTTCAGGAGGAGTTGGACCGCGCACCCGACGCGCGGGTGGTGGTGCTGGGCGCGGGCTTCGACACGCGGGCCTACCGGCTGCGCGGAGGCCGGTGGCTGGAGGTGGACGAGCCCGCCATCCTCACGCTCAAGGACGCGAAGCTGCCGGTGACGGAGGCGAAGAACCCGCTCGAGCGGCTCTCCATCGACTTCGCGACGGAGTCACTCGCCCGGAAGCTGGAGCCATACCAGGACTCGCGGCGCACGCACGTCATCATCGAGGGCGTGCTCATGTACCTATCGCACGCGCAGCGCCGGGACATGCTCGCGGTGCTCCAGCAGGTGTTCCCCCACCACGCCGTGTACTGCGACCTGATGCGCGCAAGCTTCCAGCGCGAGTACAGCCGCGAGCTGCACGCGGTGCTCGCCAGCATGGGCGCGTCCTTCCAGGACATGACGGACACGCCGGAGTCCCTCTTCCTGGAGGCGGGCTACACGGCCGCGTCCTCCACCTCCGTCCCCCTGCGCGCCCTGGAGCTGGCCGGGAAGCGCGTCCCGGCGTTCATCGTCCGGCGGTTCATGCAGCCGGTCCGCGACGGCTACCGCATCTGGAAGTTCGAGCGGCGCTGACGCGTCACTTCGCCTTGGGCGCGGAGGAGGACTGCCCCAGCGCCACGCTCCCCAGGATGAGGGTGCCCGCCACCATCATGGTGGGCGTCAGCGGCTCGCCCAGGAGCAGCCAGGCCCAGGTCAGCGCGAACAGCGGCACCAGGTAGGTGACGACGGCGGCGCGCGGCGCGCCGATGCGCTGGATGAGGCGGTAGAACACCGCGTACCCCAGGCCGGTGCAGATGACGCCCAGGGCCGCTCCCGCCAGCCAGGGGCGCATGCCAATGGACTCCGTGGGCCACGTGGCCACCGCGAAGGGCAGCAGCAGCACCGCGCCGCAGGCCAGCGTGGCGGAGGCGACCGCGGCTGCCGGCAGTCCGGCGAAGTGGCGGCGCACCAGGTTCCCTCCGATGCCGTAGAGGAACGCGCCCGTGGTCCCCGCCGCCACGGCCCAGGCGACGCTCGCGCCCGCGGACCTGCCGCTGGCCAGGACCACCACCCCGGCGAAGCCCGTGAGCAGCGCCACCGCGCGCCGGGCCCCGATGCGCTCGCCGTAGAAGACGAAGGCCACCAGGGCGGTGAAGAGCACCGCCATGCTGTTGGTGATGGCCCCGACGCCCGCGGGGGCCTGCCGCGCGGCCCAGGCGAACAGCGAGAAGGGCACCGCCGCGTTGATGACGCCCACCAGCGCCAGCCGGGGCCACAGCGCGGGAGGAATGGACGCGCGCGCACGCCAGAGGAAGGGCATCAGCACCGCCGCGCCCAGCACCAGGCGCAGCTCCACCAGGGGGATGGGACCGAAGGCCGGCGCCGCGATGCGCAGGAACAGGAAGGACGCGCCCCAGATGGCGGCCAGCCCGCCCAGCTCCAGGGGCGTGAGCCACGCCCTGTTGAAGGTAGGAGTCACGGCCTGGGGATGGGTGAGACCGGATGCGCTCATGGCGGCCCTCGTGCGAGGAAGGAATCTGATTCCTGTCTGGCCCTCTCTTCACGCCGAGGCCCTTTCTTCACAAGCGCATCCTTTCCGTGGCAGACATGAGCCAGATTTGAGGCTCGTCCCCATGCACCTGCGCACCGACCTGCTCCCCGCCCTGGCGGCCTTCGAGTCCGCCGCCCGCCACCAGAACTTCGCCCGCGCCGCGGAGGAGCTGCACCTGACCGCGAGCGCCGTCAGCCACCACGTGCGCAAGCTGGAGGACCGGCTGGGGGTCGCCCTGTTCCAGCGGCATGCCCGGGGCGTGGCCTTGACGGCCGAGGGGCGCCAGCTCGCGGACGCCGCCAGCAGCGCGCTGTCGGACATGGACCACGTGCTCGGGGGCCTCAAGCACTCACGGGGCGAGGACGCCGTGGTGCGGGTCACCACCGTGCACTCGCTGACCTACGCGTGGCTCTTGCCGCGCATGCCGGACTTCACCACGCGGCATCCGCGCGTGCGGATCCACGTGGACACGGAGATGGCGCTCACCCGCTTCGACGAGGGCGGGCCGGACCTGGGCATCCGCTATGGCCAGGGGCCCTGGCCCGGCCTCAGCGCGCAGCCGCTCATGGACGACGCCCTGTTCCCCGTGGCCTCCCCGCGGCTCGCGGGCATCGAGCACGTGCGCGACGCGGAGGGTGTAGCGAAGCTCCCGCTCATCGCGGACCTGTCCCGTCAGGGCTGGCAGGACTGGTTCCGCTCGGCGGGCGTGCGCGGGGCCCGGTTCGAGGAGCGCTACAGCTTCAGCGACACCACCGGCGCGCTGATGGCCGCGGTGCAGGGCCTGGGCGCGGCGCTGGCGCGAGAGAAGATCGCCACGCCCTACTTCGCGGACGGCCGCCTCATCCGGCTGCCCGGGCCCATCGTGCCCACCCGCGCCAGCTACTTCGTGGTGTACCCCGCGCACCGGCGGCTGCGTCCCGCCGCGCGCCTCTTCGTGGACTGGCTGCTGGCGCAGCGCGACACCACGTCGGTACCGCCACCGCTCGCGACGCAAGGCGTTGCACCGTCACGCCGGAAAGTTTCCCAACAACACGCCCCAGCCCAGGGTGACGACAAACCCTCCCAATGACATGCATTGACTTGTCTGGGAAACAGGCTCACGGTGTCCGCGCCGTTCCCTCACGAGGAGCACGCATGCGCACGTTGGTGAAGTCCCTGTTGACTGCCTCCGCTGTGTTGTCGCTGGCCCCCACGGTTGCCTTTGCCATTCCGCCCCAGTGCAGCTACATCGGTTGTCGCACCATCCTGTGCGAGGAGTCGTGCTACATCGGACTCACGTTCGAAACGACGTGTGGCGAGTACACGAACTACATGTCCTGCGGCGGGGCCGCGATTGTCTCCGAGCCCACGGCCTCCCTGACCGAGGACGCTTCGCAAGTGTGCAGCGAGGAGCACCCCGCCGCCGAGCAGTCCGTCACCGCCGACACCTGAGCCGCTCCCCCAATCCTTCCAATGACATGCAAGGAGCACGCATGCGCACGTGGGTGAAGTCCCTGTTGACGGTCTCCGCGGTGTTGTCGCTGGCTCCCACGGCTGCCTTTGCCCTGCCGCCCCAGTGCAGCAACAGCTTCTGTGAAGCCAACTCCTGCGACACGGAGTGCTACCTGGGGCCCAAGTATTCCATGACGTGTGGTGAATACATGGGCACCCCCTGTCTGAACGGGACCCCTGCGCCCTCCGAGCCCACCGCCTCCGTGACCGGAGACGAGGCCCGCCAGGCCGAGGAGGCCTCGCAGGTGTGCAGCGAGGAGCCCCCCTCCTCCGAGCAATCCCTCACCGCCGGCACCTGAGCCACGGCGGTCCGCTTCCTCGCGAGGCCCGGGCTTCATGGCCGGGCCTCGCTGTCGTTCCAGCCGTGCCCCCTACCGGCCGTGCGCTCCGACGGTGAGTCCCCCCCTCTGCCCCTCGGCGGCCAGGCATCCCCCGTACTTTCGCTTGTGCCCGCCTCCCCTGCTCCGTAGGTTGCGGGCATTTATATGGGCTCCCATACAAATCGAACGCCGACGTCCCCCGACGTGTCCGGCGAGGTGCGCGCGGCCATGGACGCCGTGCGGCGGCTGGTACGCCTGCTGCGGGTCTCCGCTCGCGCCTCCGAACGGCTGGTGGGCATCAGCGGCGCCCAGCTCTTCATCCTCCAGGAGCTGGCGGAGTCCGGGCCCTGCTCCATCAACACGCTCGCGGAGCGCACGCTCACGCACCAGAGCAGCGTGTCCGTCGTCGTCACCAAGCTGATTGAGCAGGGGCTGGTGAGCCGCCGCCGCTCCGACGAGGACGGCCGCCGCGTGGAGGTGGCGCTGGAGCCCAAGGGCCGCGCGCTGGTGCGCAAGGCGCCGCCCATGGCCCAGGCGCGGCTCATCTCCGGGTTGCGTGGGCTGAAGCCCGACGTGCGCGCGGGACTGGTCCAGGGACTGGACGCCTGGGTGCGCGCCCTGGGGCTCGACGGGGACGTGGCCCCGCTCTTCTTCGAAGAAGAAACCTCGCGCCCTTCGCGGCGCAGCAAGACACAGGAGCACACCGATGAAGAAACCTGACGTGGAACGCATCGAAGAGGGCCTGGGTGAGGGGGCAGAGGCGCGGTCCAGCCTCCCCGTGGCCCCCTCGATGGGCCCCGCGCTCGCCAGCCTGCGCACCCCTCCCATCTCCGTGGCGGTGGACTCGCGCACCGTGCTCATCAGCGGCCTGGCGGTGGTGCTCGCGATCGCCGCGGGGCTGGTGGCGCAGGGGCTGGGCGCCCTCATCCACTTCGTCACGAACCTGGCTTTCTTCGGGCGGCTGTCCTTGCAGCCGGTGTCGCCCGGGGACAACACGCTGGGCGGCTGGGTGGTGCTGGTGCCCGTAGTGGGCGCCATCCTCGTGGGGTTGATGGCGCGCTACGGCTCGCGGGCCATCCGGGGCCACGGCATCCCGGAGGCCATGGAGCAGGTGCTGTTCAACCAGAGCCGCATCCCGCCCCGCATGACGCTGCTCAAGCCGCTGTCGGCGGCGGTCGCCATTGGCACCGGCGGTCCGTTCGGCGCGGAGGGGCCCATCATCGCCACCGGTGGCGCGCTGGGCTCGCTGCTGGGACAGGTGCTCCACGTCACGGCGGACGAGCGCAAGGCGCTGCTCGCCGCAGGCGCCGCCGCGGGCATGGCCGCCACGTTCGGCGCGCCGGTGTCCGCCGTGCTCCTGGCCGTGGAGCTGCTGCTCTTCGAGTTCAAGCCCCGCTCCGTCATCCCCGTGGCCCTGGCCACCGCCACCGCCACCGGCGTGAGAATCGCCTTCATGGGCGGCGCGCCCGCGTTCGCCATCCCGGACCTGACGACTCCGTCCGGCAGCGCGCTCGCGTTCTACGGGGTGCTGGGGCTCATCATCGGCGCCGCCTCCGTGGCGTGCACGCGCGCGGTGTACTGGCTGGAGGACATGTTCGAGAAGCTGCCCCTCCACTGGATGTGGTGGCCCGCGCTGGGCGCCATCGTCGTGGGCGTGGTGGGCTACTTCTCCCCGCGCACGCTGGGCGTGGGCTACACCAACATCGAGGACATCCTGTCCGGCCGCTTCGTGGGCACGGCGATGCTCCTCTTCTGCGCGCTCAAGTTCATCTCCTGGTCCGTCGCGCTGGGAAGCGGCACGTCAGGTGGCACGCTGGCGCCCATCTTCACGCTGGGCGGCGGCCTGGGCTCCGGCCTGGGGCTCCTGGCCACGCAGCTGTTCCCCAGCCTGGGCGTGGACGTGCGCGTCGCGGCGCTGGTGGGCATGGCCGCCCTCTTCGCGGGAGCGTCACGCGCGCTGCTCGCGTCGGTGGTGTTCGCCTTCGAGACCACGCGGCAGCCGCTGGGCCTGCTGCCGCTGCTCGCCGGCTGCGCGGCGTCCTACCTGGTGTCCGCGCTGCTCATGCGGCACTCCATCATGACGGAGAAGCTGGCCCGCCGCGGCGCCCGCATCCCCACGGAGCTGGGCGCGGACGCGCTGGGGACGGCGCTCGTGCGCGACCACGGCCTCAAGGTCGTGGTGACGCTCCAGGGGGACATGCTCCTGGAAGAGGTGCGCGCGTGGCTCGCGTCCGACGCCTCGGGCTCCAAGCACCAGGGCTTCCCCGTCGTGTCGCGGGAAGGGACGCTCGTGGGCGTCGTCACGCGCAGGGACCTGCTGGATGGCCACGGAAGCGAAGGCCGGCGGCTGCGGGACGTGGTGAAGCGGCCGCCCGCGGTCGTCTTCGATGACAGCTCCCTGCGCGAGGCGGCGGACCTGATGATGGACGAAGGAGTGGGCCGTCTGCCCGTCGTCACCCGCACGCGGCCCCAGCAGGTCGTGGGCATCCTCACCCGCAGCGACCTGCTCGCGGGCCACCGGCAGCGTCTGGCGAACGCCCGCACCCGCGAGCGCGGCCTGGGCCCCGCGCGTCCCCCGGCCCCCCGGCCCGCGTGAGCGGAGCGCTCCGGCCCAGGTCCTCGCGGCGACCCGGGCCCCGGAGGCCACACCCGCGGAGCAGTTGGCGGAGGTCTTCTGGGCAGGGCTGCACAGGATCATCCGCCTCAAGCTCACCTGCTCCGGATTCCAGGGATCTCCAGCAGAAGTGCTGGCGCAGCCCCTCGTCGCCACGCGGGTGCAGGGCCCGAAACCCGGAAAGCGCTCCCGGTAGCGTTCACCTCCACCCGCAGGGTGGCCTCTTTCGGCACGCGCGCGTCCACGTGTCCGATACCGTCTTTTTGCGTCTTGTATTGGATGGCGTCCTGTTTCATGGGGAAGGCTGGCGCGCGACCGAGGGGCCGCCAACTGGCATCCCGGCAACACGCTGTGTGAACATTGGACGTCCCATGAAAAGGTCCCATTCAACCCATCCCGGTGAGTCGGGTCAGGCGCTCGTGGAGTCCGCGCTGGTCATCCCGGTGATGGTGTTCCTCATCCTGGGCATCCTCCAGTTGGGCACGCTCCACCATGCGCGGCTGATGACGGAGTACGCGGCGTACCGGGCGGCTCGCGCGGGCATCGTCAACAGCGGCGACTGCGAGATCATGAAGAAGGCCGCCTACGTGGCGCTGCTGCCCACGCTGGGTCCTCCCAAGTCCGGCGGCAAGGGCCGCGTGGACACGCTCATCAACGTGGCGCTGGTGCATGACGCGTACACGGACGAGAACCTGGCGGACCAGAACCAGCGCTACGAGCAGGTGGACCTGGAGCGCGTGCGGGTGGAGGTGCTCAACCCCCGGCGCAGCCAGCTGCCCACCCTCTTCTCCTCCTATGGCTCGCACCTGTCGGGCCTGGAGGTGGACTTCGACGACATCCGCAACGCGCAGGTCATTGAAGCCAACCTCCTCACGGTGCGCATCACGTACTTCTACGAGATGCGCATCCCGTTCGCGAACTGGCAGCTGCACGCCTTCTACATGGGCCGCGAGGCGCTCAACGGCCTGGCCATGCGGGGCGTCAACTTCACCACCCAGAAGGTGAACGGCGGCAGCCTCACGGCCCACCTGGAGGACCAGGGCGCGGGCCAGAGCGACGACCACCAGAAGATCCGCACGCTCGCGGACAGCAACGTCTTCGCCATCCCCGTCGTGGCCACCTATTCGATGCGCATGCAGTCCAACTTCCTCAACGGCGCGCATGGCCCCACCTCGTGCGCCGTGGACGGCTAGCGTCCCCCCGGCGCTGGCCAGAAGGACCCCCTCGGATGTTCCGGATGATGCGAAGACTGCGCCGCGACGAGCGCGGGCAGGCCATGGTGCTTGGGGTGGTGGTCATGCTGGTGCTGGCCGTCACCATCATGACGTCGGTAGGCATTGGCCAGGGCGTCTACGAGAAGATCAAGCTGCAGGACGCCGCGGACGCGCAGGCGTACTCGCTGGCGGTGAAGGAGGCGCGGGCCTACAACTTCCTCGCGTACACCAACCGCGCGATGATCGTGCACTACTCCGCGATGCTCACGCTGATGTCCTACGTGAGCCACGCGGTGTACCTGGACCGCACCATCGGCGTCGCGGCCAAGTACCTGCAATACATCCCCGGCATCGGCGCCGTCTTCACGGCCGTGTCCACGGCGATAAAAGCCTGGAAGGTGACGGTAGAGACCGTCTCACGATTGCTCATACCCGTGATTACAGCGCTCAACATCGCGCTGTGGCTGGCCCAGGAGGCCATGCTCACGGGGACCCTCTTCGACCTCTACACCACGAAGGGGCACGGGGACGTCATCTCCAAGACGGACCCCCGGGCGGACGTCACCGAGGACATGGACTCCGGGCAGTCCTTCAACAACGCGTCCGTGTCCTCGCTGTTCGGCAACCCGAGCGACATCAACTACTCCAACGCCAAGAACTTCCTGCACGTCCTGGACGACGGCCCCTTCAGCAGCAGTCCCACCATGGGCGTGGACCCCACCGGCATGCTCACGCGCGGGAAGCTGGTGACGGGCAACAAGCTGTCGGATCCGAACATGGCCAAGTACCGCCTGCTGATGGGCAACCTGGCCAACGGCGTGCGTCGGCCGTGGACGGCCGAGGGCGAGGGGCCCATCCTCATCGGGCGCAGATGGGAGTTCCGGCTGTGCGTCGGCATTGGCGAGCTGCGCATCCGCAAGACGGCGGACAGTCAGATCAAGAGCTTCGACGAGAACTTCGAGAACAACCGCAAGGATCAGCTCTTCGCGTCGGACGACATCCGCATCGAGGTGCGCCCCACCTGCTTCCTGTTCGGCTGGAGCGACGTCTTCCGGCTGCGCTTCCGGGCGGCGGCGGACAACCGGGGCGGCTTCCACCAGGAATACGGCTCCAACAAGACGGATGACCACCACCCGTGGCTGGGCATCACGCCGTTCATCACGTCCGACACCAGCTTCGTCAGCCCCCGGCAGAACCACTTCGGCTACCCGTGCAACCTCATCGTCCTGGGCAAGGACATGGGCGCGGAGCGCAGCGGCAACAAGCCCGTCTACGAGCTGGAGAACCTGAAGAACAACGCGTTCATGGAGGGCAGCGGCAACGGCAAGTACAACACCGCGGAGAACAACGACGAGGGCATCCGCGAGTCGTACCTGGACATGACCTGGGAGTACGTGGGCGGCAAGCAGGACGGCTACGCGGCGGACTTCCGTCAGCGCACGGGCGGCATGATGGCCATGGCGGTGGGCCGCGCCGTCTACCACCGCCCCAACGCGTGGAAGGAGGAGCCCAACTTCTTCAACCCGCTCTGGACCGCGCGCCTGGCGCCCGTGCAGACACACTGGGACGCGGATCACCTCAGGTGGCTGGTGCCCGCATGGGAGGACAGCGAATGGCTCATTCAAGGCATCAACTACTGATGCGCCCTCGTCCCCTTCACGTCCGCCGCGCATCGCGCGGAGCGGCCACGGTGGAGCTGGCGCTGCTGGCGCCGCTGCTCGTCGTGCTCGTCCTCTGGGCGAACTACTTCTGGGAGGTCCAGCGCGCGCGCATCAAGATGGCGGAGCTGGCGCGCTTCGTCGCCTTCGAGCGCACCATGCGCCAGGACGTCTCCACCATCGCGGCGGAGGCGCGGCAGCGCTACCAGGACCTGGATGGCTCCACCAAGACGGGGAATCTGGGCACGGCCTACCGCAACGGCATCACCATCCAGGTCCAGGCCCAGAACGCGGACGCGCCGCTCGAAAGCGTGGAGATGTCCAAGATGGGTGGGCAGGCCGGCGTGGGTGGGCTGGCGGGCGCGGCCATTGGCGCGCTGGGCGGTTCGCCAGAGCAGCTGGTCCAGGACATGGGGTTCGACCCCAGCGTGGGGGCGGTCCAGGCGGACGTGCAGGTCCGGCTGGTCAACCGCATCATCCCCCGCGAGATCGCCCTCTACACGACGGGCTTCGACGGCAACCAGCTGGACCTGAACTTCCAGGAGCGCTTCTACCTCTTCCACGACACGTGGAAGGCGTGGGGGCCGGGTGATGCTCCGTCGCAGACGTATCCGCGCGTGGAGCAGCTCACGCATGACCGCTCCAGCCAGATCGTCTACGCGGGCGTCAGCGGCGGGGCGATGAACTCCATCTCGGCGGTGCTGTCCGTGCTGGGACTCGATTTCCCCTTCTCCGACGAATACATCCGCCAGTCCGTGGTCATCCGCGCGGTGCCGGACGCGGGCCGCTTCAACGCGGTCCGGCCCACGCGCACGGTGCCCGGCGACGTGCTCCAGGCCGCCTACTGGCGCAACGACACCAGCTACTGCTACGGCAACTGCGAGCCCAACGCCATCCGCACGAAGCGCGGCCTCTCCAACTCCGGAGGCCGGGGCGACAACTGGCCCATGCGCTCGTACCGGTGCCGGGGGAACTTCTTCCAGGGCGCGACCATCTCCAACCAGCCGGAGTCCGTCTACACGCAGTCCACGACGGCGGCGGCGGCGTACTTCCACTACAACAGCGACGCCTGCACCCCATGAGCGGACTGACGGACCACACGGGCGCGCTCACGCGCTGGCTGGGCCTGGGCGGGTTGCTCGCGCTCGTGGCCACCGCCGCGCTGCTGAAGGACCCGCCGGCCCCGGCGACGGACGCCCCGGCGAAGCCTCCCGCCACGCCGGAGGTCGCCCTGCCCCCAGCGCCGCCGTTTCCGGATGCGGGCGTGGGCCGGGTGACGCGGGTCATCCCGCCCTTTCCCGGCGCGGTGATGGTGCCCATGGGCCGGCTGGTGACCAACGGCAGCCCCATGGAGATGCTCTACTTCGAAACGGACCACCCGCCGGGCGAGGTGCTGGAGTTCTACGCGCGGGAGTTCCGGCTGAAGGGCCGCCACATCGTCACGCAGGACGACGGCGCGGGGGGCGGCTCCGTGAACTACTACGACGAGCGGCTGGGCGCGCTGGTGGCCGTCACCACCATCCGCGTGGGTGGCGCCAAGACGCGCACGCTCGTGTTCCCCTCATTGGTGGAGGCGCGCGAGGGCATCCACCTGCAGGGCACGGCGCCCGCGTCGCTGCCGCAGCCCCCGGGCGCGGTGACGGTGCTGCGCGTGGACGAAGGCAACGAAGGGCTGGGCGCGGGCAGCACCACGCTCACGCAGGTGGCGCACGGCACGCCCCAGATGCTCGCGGAGTTCTACCGGGCGCAGCTGCCTTCCAAAGGCTACGCGCCTTCGGGCCGGCGCCTCGCGCGCGGCGTGGAGGTGCTCGACTTCGAGCGCCCCGGTGAGCGGCTGTCGCTGACGCTGGCGCCGCTCGACAAGGACGGTCCCCCCGAATCCCTCATCACGTTCGTGCTCGAGCGTGCCCAGCTTCCCCAGGAGTCGAATCGATGAATGGCTGGTTGTCGCGTGGCTACCGGTGGATGCGGCGCTCCCGCTCGCGGGGGCAGGCCATGGCGGAGTTCACGGTGCTGCTGATGGCGTTCATGTTCGGCGTCGGCGCCATCACCACCTTCGCGCCGGAGATGTTCGCGGCGCTCACCATCTACATCCGCGGCTTCTACTGCGTGCTGGGCTACCCGTTCGGCTGAGGCCTCGGGTCAGGGCACGGGCAGCCGGGGCAGCGACAGTGGCACGGAGTCCAGCGAGGGCCGGGCCCCGGTGCCGCTCTTCTGCGCCGTCCAGGTGACCTCCGCGTCGCGCAGGGACTCCACGCCGAACACGGGCACCCGGGCCGCCGTCACCACGGTCATCTGCTGGCCGGACTCCAGGCGGAAGGTCTCCTCGCGGCCCTTGCCCGCGAAGGGGCCGGCGCGCACATCGGTGTCGCGCTGGCGGACGGGCGTCCCCCGGAGCGCGGCGTGGTCCGCGAGGAGGTCCACCGGGATGGCGACGGGGGTGTTGGGCGGCACGGTGATGGCCAGCCGCTCCACCATGGCGCGGCCGGTCCCCGCGCGAGCCACCCAGGCGATGAGGAGGGCGCGGGGCGCCGTCTGGTAGTCCAGCTCCACCTGGTAGAGCGTGTCGCGTTCGCGCGGCGTCTCACCCACGACAGCCGCGCGCACGGGGAAGGTGACCTGCTTCGAACGGACGGTGTATTCCACCCACGTGCCCACGACGGGCTGGAACTGGCCGTAGAGCAGCAGGGGCGGCACCAGGGCGCGCGCCTCCGCGAGGCGCTCGGGGGCGATGGGCGGATCCGCGGGGGCGGGCGTCCCCGCGTCGGCTGGGGCCACCGTCGTGGCGGGAGCGAGGCCCGCGTCGGGCGCGGCGGACATGGCCGGCGTGGCGGAGAGCAGTACGGCGGTGCACACGGGACACAGGAGGCGGCGCATGGGAACAGCACTATCGGTCCGGGGCTCCACGCCGGACAAGTCCGGGGGACACATGGGACGGTTCCTGACGCTGCTCGCGTTGCTGCTCGTGGGCCTGGGGGCCCTGCCCGCGCGGGCCCAGGACAGCGCGCCGGATGCGTTGTTCGGTCTGCCGCTCGTCGGGCGTGAAGGCGGCTGGGCGCGCTACGTGAACATGTCGCCGGACGGGCCCCCACAGTTCGTGATCAAGATGGGCGGTGCCGGCCGCCACGAGGGCAAGCGCGGCCGGTGGGTCATCATCGAGCTCGACGTGCCCGCCGCCGGACGCGTGGGCTTCGACTTCCTGGTGGAGGGCGAGCGCTTCAGCGCGAAGAGCGTGCTGCTCCTGCGCCTGCGCGTGCCCGGCCGTCCGCCGAAAGACACGCCCGCGCCGTTCAACCAGCCGGGCGCCGACCGGAGACCCCACCCGCTGCGGGAGACGACGGAGGACATCGCCGGAAGGAAGCTGGCGGTGTCGGAGTACTCGTACGCGGGAGGCATCATCGCCCAGTGGTCTCCCAGCGTCCCGGTGCTGGGCCTGGTGCGCGTCTCCGGCACGCAGTCCTTCCAGCTGGAGGCCTTCGGCGTGGGCGGAGACCCGTGGAAGGACGCTACCGCCGCCGGGAAGTAAGGCCGGCTCCGACGAGCGCGGTCCGCACCGCGTCCTCGTCCGCGCTCGCGAGCCGCGCGGCCAGCAGCAGCCGCGTCCCGTGCCCCGCCTGGAGGCGCACGCGGGGCAGGTCCCCCTTCTCCCGCTGGAACGTGAACCACTCCAGCCGGGAGAACGGCGTGCGCCGCCCCAGCGAATCGATGAAGCCCGTGGGGCCCAGGAACAGCGCGGGCACGCCATGCAGGCCCACCCCCGCGAGCCACCCGGCGACGCCCAGGCAGAACGTGGCGAGCGCGGGCCGCCCCTCCGAGGAGAAGAGCCGCAGGCCCACCAGCGCCAGCACGGCCATGGTCGCGAGCACCAGCGCGTAGGTGCCCATCTCCGCGCGTGAGCGCAGCGCCAGGAGTCTTCCGCTCCGCAGCAGCCCCACGAGCGCGCCCAGCGCCACGAGCGCAAGGCCCGCCGAGGCCACCGCCACGCCCAGCGCCATCATCCCGGGGCGGCCTCCCAGCTCCCGCGACTCGCGAACGAGCCACGCGGCGCAGCCCGTGAAGAAGGCCAGCGTCACGCCCTGGAAGGCGGCCGTGGAGACGGGGCGCGTGGGGAGGCTTGGAGGCGTCACGAGGTCTTCCTACACCATCGCGCCCCGCCGGGAGCACTCAGGGCGCGGTGTACTCCCGCCGGCGGTAGTCGAGCCGGACCGCCTCCGTCTGCCCATGCAGCAGCGGGTCCTGGTAGATGCAGACGCCCCCGGGCAGGTCCGCGCAGCGCGGCGGCAGCATCCGTTCCATCACCTGACGGATCAGCGCGTCCGACAGCGCCTGCCCCTCGAAGTGCGCGGACCGCGCGTGGATGAACCGGGAGAGGGCCAGCGGCGCGACCCAGGACGTGGTGGCCCGGGTGATGGGCAGGATGTCCACGCCAAAGGCATCCACCTGGAGCAGCGGCGTCCGGTTGTGCTCGAAGGGCCGCTGGGGCAGCACGCCCGTATTCACATACACGTCCGCGTTGGCCTGCCCCGGCCAACCGCCGAGGGACGCATGCGCTCCCCGGCCCTCCGCGTCCAGGCCGGACTCGAGCACCGAGAAGAACCCCACCCGCAGCCGGTTGGGAAACAGCTCCGACGCGAAGTCGAAGGGGTTCTCCTCCGGGCTGACGGCGTCGATGGCGGCCTGGGCCGTGAAGACGCCCGGCGTGTGGAAGAGCGCGGCATAGATGGGCGTATAGGCCGCCAGCTTCCCGCGCAGCACGGAGTCGTCGGGGAGGGGCCCCTGGCAGGACGCCAGCCAGTCCTCGCGCACCGAGGCCAGCGTCACGCCCGAGCTCAGGTTGACGTAGCGCACGCCGTGCTCCGCCATCAGGGTGCGCAGCCCGTCCGCGACGACCGAGGCCTTTGCCCGGAGGCGCTCGAAGGACGCAGGCGTCCCGGAGGTGTCGCAGAACTCCTCGGCCGCGAAGGTCTGGAAGCGCAACGTGTCCAGCAGGACCAGGGACTGGTGCGGATTGGTCTCCACCAGCACCGAGAACACGAAGCTGCCATGGCCCGCGCTGTCGTTGGCCTGGTCGGGGTACGTCTCCGAGAGCAGCGGCTCCAGCGAGCGCAGCTGCTCCGCGGGGATGAAGTCCGGCGACGCGAAGGACTGGAGCACCCGGTAGAGCGTGACGGGGAGCCGCCAGGAGAAGGAAACCGGCGTCAGCCGTCCCTGCCCGTCCACTCGGAAGTACCCCCGGAGGCGGTTCTGGTAGCGCAGCGTCCGGAGCGGCAGCGTGGGGAAGTCGTCGATGACGAGGATGGCCTCGCCGCTGTCGTGGCGCATCGCGAACGCGCCAGGGTCGAAGGGGAAGTCGCCCCACTCACACCCGTCCCCGCCCGGCCGCTCCCGGAAGCATGTGTCCGCCAGCACCGCCTCGCGCGCCGCCTGGAGCCGCGCGGCCAGGGCGGGATCCATCTGCTCACTCAAGGGCGGGTCCCCGGGAGGGGCCGGCTCGGGGACAGGGGTGCCGCAGGCGCAGAGCGCCCCCAGGAGCAGCGCGGAGAACCAGGACCAGGGTGGGACGGGTGGCATCACGGCCTCGCGGGAAGACGGTGTCGCCATGCATACGACCCCAGCCCCGCATCCTGGCGCGAGGAGGTCCCCTTTCGCGCGCGGCTACTTCAGCTCCGCGAGCACGTCGAACACGGAGGGCCGGTGGGGCTTCCAGCCCAGCGCGCGGGCCCGCTTCGCGCGGATGCGGCTGTTGGACGCGAGCGCCAGCCGCCCCAGCTCCACGCCCCAGCGCTTCTCCCCTTCCTGAAGCGGCACGCTGCCCACGGGCAGGTGGAGGCTCTTGCCAATGGCCGTCACCACGTCGCGGAAGTTCGCCTCGCCGTTCTCCGCGAAATAGAACGTCCCGGCCGGCGCGCGCTCCAGCACCAGGAGGTACAGGTCCGCCAGGTCCTCGATGTGCACGTTGGACCAGACGTTCTCCCCCTTGCCGATGTAGCGCGCCGTGCCCGTCTCGCGCGCGTATTGGATGAGCGGCGGCAGCTGCACGCTGTCCGGGTTCAGCCCCAGGCCCTTGCCGTAGATGAGGCACGGGCAGATGACGTTCGTGTGGATGCCGTCCTTCGCGGCGTCCAGCACCGTCTTGTCCAGCGAGATGCGCGCCACCTTCTCCGGCACGGGCTCGATGGGCGTGTCCTCGTCGTGCACCCCGGCGGTCAGCTCGCCGCCCGCGTCGGTGGCGACGATGCTGGAGCCGCTGGTGTGGATGAAGTGCTTGCCGGAGCCTTTCAGCGCGGCGAGCAGCGCCTCCACCACCTTGCGCTCGTCCGCGGACGCCGCGTTGATGACCGCGTCGGCTTCCTTCGCCAGCCGCGCGAGCGCGTCCAGGTCGTCGAACGACGCGACCGTCGCCTGGATGCCGCGCGCCTCCAGCTCCCGCGCCTTGTCCTGCGTCCGGGCGGTGCCCACCACCTGGTGTCCCGCCGCCATCAACCGCGCCGCCACCGACCCGCCGATGTACCCCGTCGCGCCCAACACGAAGACTTTCATGATCCGCTCCCGTGAATGGGAGGGAACGTGCAGTGTTCCCCCGTGGACGGGTAGTGGCTTGTCGGGCACATGTCCTGTTCCTAGAGTTCTTGAATGACCCTCATCCAGGAGCCGCTCGCCGGGCTGGGCGCCTTCGTGCGGACGCTCGAGACGGGCAGCTTCAGCGCGGCGGCCCAGGCGCTCGGCGTGTCCCCTTCCGCGGTCAGCAAGACGGTGGCCCGCCTGGAGGGCCGGCTGGGGGTGCTGCTCCTCCAGCGCGGCACCCGGCGGCTCCAGCCGACACCGGAGGGGCTGTCCCTCTTCGAGCGGGGCCAGCGCATCGTGGCGGAGCTGGAGGCGGCGCAGGGCGAGCTGCGCGAGTCGAAGGGGCCTCGCGGCCCGCTGCATGTCACCGCGCCCATGGACCTGGGCCGTCACTGGCTGGTGCCACGGCTGCCGGCGTTTCTCGCCGCGTATCCCCAGATCCAGTGCGCGCTGGGGCTCACGGACCGCTTCATCGACCTGGTGGAGGAGCGCGTGGACGTGGGGCTTCGCATGGGAGAGAGCGCGGACACGCGGCTCGTGCGGCGGCGGCTGGGAGAATCTCGCGCCGTCATCTGCGCCTCGCCCGCGTACCTGCGCCGGCACGGCACGCCCCGGAAGGTGGCGGACCTCCAGCGCCATGCGTGTCTGGCCTACCTGCGCGGCGGGCAGCGCGTCTCGTGGCGACTGGATGGCAAGGAGGTGGAAGTGCCCGGCCCCTTCGCGTCCGACAACAACGAAGCGCTGCTGACGTTGGCGCAGGAGGGCATGGGCATCGCGCGCCTCCCGGAGTTCGTCGCCACGCAGGCGCTGGCCTCCGGACGGCTGCGCGCCGTGCTCGGCGAGGTGCACTCGCCGGGGCCCGACGTGTTCGTCGTCTATCCGGAGCGCCGGCACCTGTCGCCCCGCGTCCGCGTGTTCGTGGACTTCGTGGCGGACGCGTTCGCGCGCGAGGAGGCGAGGCCGGGCACGAAGCCCCGGCCCCGCCGGTGACGGGGGTCAGTAGACCTTGTCGCCCTTCTGCACGCCGAAGCCGGAGGCCGGCATCTGGACGCCGTTCACCGACGTCCCTCCGTTGTGGATGGAGGGGAACATGGGCTCCATGCTCTGCGGGAACCCGAACGCGGGCTTCGTGAGCTCGTCCAGCCGGGCCATCTCCTCGGCCGTGAGCTTCACGTCGGCGGCCTTCACGTTGTCCTCGAGCTGCGAGATCCGCCGCGCGCCGATGATGGTCGAGCCCACGCCCGGCTTCGCCATGACCCAGGCCAGCGCCACGCGCGCCGGGGTGCTCTCATGCGCCCGCGCGATGGCCTCCAGCGCGTCGACGACGGTATAGGTCTTCTCGTTCAGGAAGGGCTCGAGGAAGGCGCCGCGGTCTCCCTTCAGCTGGCCCGCGTTCTTGCGGGTGTACTTGCCGCTGAGCGCGCCGCTCTTGAGCGGGGACCAGGGGGTGATGCCCAGCCCGTGCTCCAGGGCCATGGGAACGAGCTCCTGCTCCACGCTGCGCTCCAGCAGCGAGTACTCAATCTGCAACCCGATGAAGGCTGACCAGCCCCGGAAGCGCGCGGTGACGTTGGCCTCGACGACCTTCCAGGCAGGCGTGTCGGAGACGCCGAGGTAGCGGACCTTGCCGGCCCGGACCAGGTCTTCCAGCGCGGCCATCGTCTCGTCCATGGGCGTGTGCTTGTCCCAGTTGTGCAGCCAGTAGAGGTCGATGTAGTCGGTCTGCAGGCGGCGGAGCGAGTTCTCGCACGCAGAAATGATGGACTTGCGGCCGGAGCCGCCCCCGTTCGGGTCGCCGGGGTAGAGGTTCCCGCTGAACTTCGTGGCGATGACCAGGCGGTCGCGCCGGGCAGCGTGCTTGCCGACGTGGTCGCCGATGATCTTCTCGGAATGGCTCTTCGTGTAGAAGTTCGCGGTGTCGATGAAGTTGCCGCCCAGTTCGATGAACCGGTCGATGATCTGCTCGGACTCCTTCACGCTGGTGCCCCAGCCGAGGTCTTCACCGAACGTCATCGCACCAAGGCACAGCGGGCTCACGCGCAGGCCGGAGCGGCCGAGCGTGACGTAGTGGTCGAGAGGCATGGGGTCTCCTGGGGTTGTGTTACCGTTTCAGGGAGGCCGAATTGGTTCAGCCTTGAATTGATTTAATTTTGTACCAATTTCCGCGCAAGGGCCCATGTCGAAGATCGACCCGGCGAAGATCTGGTCGCTGAACTACAACCTGTTGATGTCGGTCATCGCGGGGGTCTCCCCTGACATCAGCGGGCTGGGGTTGGACACGAAGGAGCTGTTCGTGCTGTCGCAGGTGGAGGAGCACCCCTACCCGGCCGAGCTGGCGGCGACCCTGAGCATGCCGAAGCCGACGATCACGGTGTACGTGAAGCGGCTGGAGGCGGCGGGCTTCCTGCGCAGGGAGCTCGACGCCGAGGACCTGCGGCGGCACCGGCTGCAGGTGACCCCGGCGGGTCGCAAGGTGACGGCGAAGGGGCTCGCGATGCTGTCGGAGGCGTTCGGCGCGAGGCTCGGCCGCTTGAGCGCGGCGGAGCAGGCGGAGCTCCGGAGCCTGCTGGAGAAGATGAGCTGACGGCGGCTTGAATCCAGCCGATCCCCTGGGGCGTAATTCAGGCCATGACGCCGAGGCGGTTTCCGCACGGCCGGGAGTTCCCCACACATGCAGACGCGTCGCGCGGGTGAAGTGGTTCTGGGTGCACTGGTGTGCTGGATGCTCGCGGCCTGTGGCGGCGGCGACAAGGTGAAGGTCCGGGGCCACGTCACCAACGGAGGCGGTCAGCAGTCGCAGGGGCTCATCGACGGTGCGCCCGCGCTGGCCGGGGACGGGACGGTTTCGGCGGCGGCCACGGTGCGGATCAGCCGCGTGGTGGCGTCCGGTGACCTGGCCACGCTGGCGGAGGCCGACGTCGCGGCGGATGGCAGCTACACGCTGGAGCTGGACGACGCGGGGCAGCGGCTGGTCATCGAGGCGGTGAACCGGGCGGGTCTCACGGTGGGCTCCGCGGTGCTGGACTCCACGACGCCGCAGTCCGGTCAGGAGGTGCGCACGGCCCCGCCCATCACCAGTGAGTCCTCGCTGGAGGCGGAGGTCTTCGTCCAGATGGCACGGGACGGGGACGCGGCGAACAGCGTGGACACGGTGGACCTGCGCGCGCGGCTGAACGCGGAGCAGGCGGCGGCGGTCCGGGGGCAGCTCAAGGAGACTGCGACCGAGTCCGTGGAGGCGCTCGCCGCGGCGGTGCGCGTGGCGCAGGCGACGCGGATCAAGGCGTACACCCGGGCCGGAGTGGCCGTCACGCAGGAGCAGCTCTTCAGCGCGTCATTGGATGCGTCCGCGCAGCTGGACGCGGCGCTGGATGCCGGTGGACAGTCCGCGGCGGGTGCCTACGACACGTTCTTCGCGGCGGTACGCGCGGCCACGCCCCAGGCGAACGACGCGCAAGACCAGCAGGCGGAGCGCGAGGCCAGCGTGGCCTATCGCATGGCGGTGGATGCGCGGCTGTCGTCGGGAGCGGGGACCGCGGTCGCGGACGCGTCGATGCGGGCCGCCGCCGCGTTGGAGGCCCGGGCCACCGAGGCCGCCGTGAAGGCGCTGCTCCAGGGCGCGAGCGCCACCGACCTGACGGTGCAGCAGGCGAACACCGCCGCCACGTCGCTGCGCGCGAACCTCTCATCCGCCACGTCGGCCAGCGCCGCCGCGACGGCCTGGGCGAACTACAACGCTCAGCTCGCCACCGGCGGCAGCACGTCAGTGATGGGAGCGCAGCTGGGGGTGACAAGCAGCAACCAGCTCGCGTTCGACTCGGCGGTGCATACGGGAGCGCAGGCGGGCGCGACGCTGGAAGCCACGCTGGGCACGGTGCTGGAACAGTCCGGCAAGGCGTCCGCCACGGTGCTCTCGGACGCGGTGGTCAACGCCTTCTCCACCTATGACGCCGCGGTGCGCGGAGGTGCCACCGCCACCCTGACGGCCTTCGGCCCCAAGGCCACCACCGGAGTGGAGCTGCTGATCATCGCCGAGGGCTCGTTCCGGCTGCGGTAGGTGTGGCACCCGAGGCCGCGTCCATACGGACGTGGCCCCGGTGTCAGGTGGCGGAGTCCTCCGTCCGTGCACGGCTTCACAGGGTCCATTTGACTGTAGGAGCCTCACGGGAACGGATGTGTTCCCGGGGGGCTCCGCATGCGGATCCATTGGTCGTTACCGCTTCTGCTCCTGGCCATCGCCGGATGCAGTGGTGCCTCTCGCACGGTGCGACTGGACACAGGTGATGGGCCGTCCGTCAGGTTCCTTCCGCGCGCGGCTGACGCGCCAGTGCGGGTGGACACGCATGACTTCGTCAGAGCCGTGGAGAAACTGGCTCGTTCCGTAAGGCCCTCAAATCAGCCCCAGGAAGCAGCCCGACGCCTGTGGCAGGTGGAGCCGCGCAGCGGGTCATACCTGTTCGACCCGAGGAGCCGTCGCATCACACCGCTCGGCCCAGGCGAAAACTCGGAGGAGTACGCGTCTGCTTCGGACGCAGACCTGACGCGCGCCTACCTGCACTGGTGCGAACGCACAGGCAGACCTGGCGACTGTCTGCGACTACTGGTGGAAGGCCCCACGGTCACTGGGGATGGGCGCTATGCACTGGCCATGGCACTCGCCCAGGGTGTCGTCCTGGAGGAGTTGCAGGATGCATTCAGGGACATGGCCGATCCGCAGGCGGTGCTGACAACCGTCCTATGGACCTGGACCACGTATCTCATCCTGCTCTCGGTGCCAGAGCCCCTTTCCAAGGGGGTCGCGGCGGTGATGACCGCCACGCTCATCGCCTACGTGGGCGTCGACACCTTCTGGAACCTCATCGTGGGCTTCAAGCAACTGGTGGAAGCCGCGGACCGGGCCACCACCTTCGGAGCACTGCGGGAAGCAGGGGAACGTTACGGCAAGGTCATGGGCCGCAACGCAGCACGAGCCTTCGCCATGCTCACCACGGCGGCGATCGGCTCCACGGCCCCCTCATTGGCGACGAGGGTCCCCAGGCTCCCCGGCTCCGCACAGGCGGCCCTGCAGGCGGAGACCCAGATGGGAGTAGTGCTCACGGCAGTGGGAGACGTAACGGCGGTTTCGGTAGGTGCCTCGGCTGTCACGCTCACTCTTGCCCCCAATGCAGTAGCAATGAGCGCGCGGGACGCGCCCCCGGGTGGCACTTCCCTGATTCGCATCGGCATTCCAGAAGGAAGGGCGAAGCACATCTTCCGCTCGGCGCCTGGGCATCTCCCGGATACCCCCAGCAACCGGCGACTGCTCCAGGAACTGGCGGCGGATGAATCCGCGAGGATTGGAACCGACCGGTTCGGCAACATGTGGTCCGCGAGACTCAATCCGGATGGCACTCAACTCTGGGTCCAGGTCCGAAAAGGAGAGATCATCAACGGTGGACTGAACCCGGTGGCGCGCGACTACAACACCTAGATGGGACTCTCCGCTCCCACCCGCCCCTGAGGCCATGATGAAAGACGTGCTCACGATTAAAGAGGCCTACGCAGCGATGTACGAATACCTCAAGGGGCTGTACGCGCTGACTCCTTCGGACGAACTCGGCGGACTGCTGGGGAGCATGTCCCTGCTCGATGACGGCACTCCCGCGGACCCCGCCGTTTGGGCGGACTGGTTGCTCGCCGTGCAGAAGGCGCGGCAGGGCGCTGTCGACATGCGACTGAAGCTCAATTCGGAGTGAGCTCATCGGCAGGGCGACTTCGCCCCTGCTCCTGCTCCTCCCGCCGCAGCGAGCGGTCCAGCACAAAGTTCCCGAACGGCACCAGCGACGCACCGAACACCGCGAGCGAACGGCGCGCCGTCCAGCCGTGCTCGGACGCCGCGCGGAACAGGGACGACATGAAGAGCAGGAACAGCAGCCCGTGGACGCTGCCTGTAATCCGCACCGCTAGGGGCTGATCCAACAGGTACTTCACGGGCATCGCGATGAAGAGCAGCCCCAGGAAGGACATCCCCTCCAGGAAGGCCACCCACCGCAGCTGTCTCAGCGCATTCATGTGTCCACCCACGGCCAGCGCGGCCGGAAGACCATCAGCACCAGCACGCAGAAGAACGGCACGGCCGCCCAAAGCGCCCCCGCCACCGTGCGCTGCCCTCGGGTCG
Organism: Corallococcus sp. CA054B; assembly: GCF_003611625.1. Classification (NCBI taxonomy): domain Bacteria; kingdom Pseudomonadati; phylum Myxococcota; class Myxococcia; order Myxococcales; family Myxococcaceae; genus Corallococcus; species Corallococcus sp. CA054B. The sequence continues at coordinate 30,246 of NZ_RAVY01000013.1, read as the reverse complement.
CCATGGCCACCAACGCCAGCTGCGACACCAGTGACAGCGTCAGCCCGCCCAAAACCCACGCCTCCGTCAACGCGATGTTGAACTGGAGCGTGAGCAGGTAGCCCGCCGTCCATGTCACCACCAACCCCGGTGACGCGATGGCGTGCACCGCGCGCTTGCGGTCCCGGGACTCCGTCGCGGCCAGCGCCCCCACGAGCCCGCCGCCGTAGAGCACCACACCCACGAACTTCAGCAGGAGCAGCAAGCGGTAGATCAACACCCGTCACACGTCCCCGACACGCAGTGGCGGCCATCGCCACGAAGCCCCGTCCGTATGACACGGCCCCCGCCTCCACCGTGAGTGGCGGAAACGCCATCTTTCGACGACTTCCCGCCACGGCCCCCTGGCTGGCGGGAACACCCCTGCCCTGGCATCTTCCCGCCATGCACACCGTGGCCATCGTCGCGCTGGAGGGAGTGGTGCCCTTCGACCTCTCGATTCCCACCGAGGTCTTCGGCCGCGTGCGGCTGCCGGGCGGCGGCGCGGGCTACGCGGTCCGCGTCTGCGGCGTGACGCCCGAGGTCCACGCGGGCGCGTTCCGGGTGAAGATGCAGCACGGCCTGGGCGTGCTGGCCCGCGCGGACACCATCGTCCTGCCGGGCATCGCGGATGTCTCCGCACCCTTTCCACCCCAGCTCCTGAAGGCACTGCGCGCGGCGGCCCGCCGGGGAACGCGCATCGCGTCCATCTGCTCCGGGGCCTTCATCCTGGCCGCGAGCGGGCTGCTCGACGGGCTGCGCGCCACCACCCACTGGCTGGGCACGGAGGAGCTGGCCCGGCGCCATCCCCTCATCCAGGTGGACCCGAACGTCCTCTACGTCGACAACGGCCAGCTGCTCACCTCCGCGGGCGCGGCGGCGGGCCTGGACCTGTGCCTGCACCTGGTGCGGCGCGACCATGGCTCCGCCGTGGCGGCGGACGCGGCGCGGCTGGCCGTGATGCCGCTGGAGCGCGACGGCGGCCAGTCCCAGTTCATCACCCACGCACCGCCTTCACCGGAAGGCGCGTCGCTGGAGCCGCTCCTGCGCTGGATGGAGGACCACCTGCACCGCCCGCTCACGCTCCCGGCCCTCGCCCGGAAGGCGGCGATGAGCGAGCGCACCTTGAGCCGCCGCTTCCGGGAACAGACCGGCACCACGCCGCTCCAGTGGCTCCTGCGCGCCCGCGTGCGCCGCGCCCAGCACCTGCTGGAGACCACCGGCCAGTCCGTGGAGGCCGTCGCGGCAGAAGTGGGCTTCCATTCGCCCACCACGTTCCGCGAACACTTCCAACGCTTCGTCACCACCAGCCCCCTCGCCTACCGCCGTGCGTTCCGGGGAGGAGCACGCCTCAGTGCTGGTGGCCGAAGCGCACCTCCACCCGCGGGTGCGCCGCGACGAAGGCGCGCAGCTTCTTGAAGCTCTCCACGCCGCGCGGCCCATCCTCCGTGAAGGTGCCCGGCTCCACGTCGTGCTCCCAGCCCCAGCGCGTGTGGCTGGCGTCGCCCAACAGCAGCACCGGCCCCTTCGTGGAGCGCACGAGGTACGCGGTGCTGCCCGGAGTGTGCCCCGGCACCCAGAGCGCCCACACGGAGCCGTCCCCGAAGATGTCCACCGCGCCGTCGAAGAGGCCCTTCGGGTCGGCCGTGTAGTTCCACTCCGACAGCGCCGGCTTGCCCTCCAGCGCGCGGTCCGTGGCGCCCTGCACCACCAGGTTCCGGAAGGCGCGCAGGCCCGCCTCGCCCGGGCCGGTGTAGACGGGCGTCCCCGCCGGCGCGTCCGCCATGCCGCTGATGTGATCCGGGTGCAGGTGCGTGAGGAAGACGCCGGAGAGCGGCTGGGGCTGCTTCGCCAGCCACTCGCCCAGCGGCGCCAGCACCTTCATCTTCTCCATGTGCATCGCGCTCGTGATGATGCCGCCCAGCGCCGAGCGCTCCGGCGCGTCCCGCAGCGCCGTCTCCACGCCGGTGTCCACGATGTACATCCCCTTCGTCGGGTGGCGCAGCGCGTGGAAGAAGACCTGCACGGGCTCGTCCCCGTCCTCCAACCGCGCTGCCTTCGCCGTCGGGTGGTCCAGGTTGATGAGGCCACTTCGGTCCACCGCCCAGTCGCACGAGGTGACCGTCTCCAGCTCCACCGGCCCGGGCACGTCCAGCTCCGCCAGCACCGCGTCCGCCGGCCGCGTCACGCCGAGCGCGGACTTCTGGACGGCGTGCGAGGACGTGGCGCAGCCGGTGGTGAACCCAGCGATACCGAGGCAGAGCGCGAGCAGGGAGGACTTCATGGCGGACTCCTTCTTCCTTCCGGCGCGAGGCACCGGGCGTTCGGGACAGGCGGCAAGATGCGAGATGCGCCCGTGGATGGAAATCCGCGAAAACGGCATGATGCCATCCATTCATGGATATCTCCTGGGATGACGCCCGGCTGTTCCTCGCCATCGCGGAGACGGGCAGCTTCAGCGGGGCCGCGCGGCGGCTGCGCATCGGACAGCCCACGGTGAGCCGGCGGCTGGCAGCGCTGGAGTACGCGGTGGGCTCGGCGCTGTTCCGCCGGAGCGTGGATGGCGCGGCGCTCACGGCGGCGGGAGAGCGGCTGCTCGTGCCCGCGAAGAAGATGGCGGAGTGGGCCGGAGAGCTGCACCGCGCGGCGGAGTCCGCGGACAGCTCGCCCCGGGGCATCGTGCGCGTGACGGCCACGCCCTACATGAGCTTCGACTTCGTGGCCCCCTTCGCCGCCTTCGTCTCCCAGAAGCACCCGGGCCTGCGCCTGGAGGTGCAATCCCAGATTCAGTACCTGGACCTGGGACGCGGCGAGGCGGACCTCGCGCTGCGCGGACGGCCTCCCACCAGCGCGGACCTGAAGCTCGTGGACACGCTGGAGGTCCCCAACGCCGTCTTCGTGTCCAAGGCCCTCAAGGCCCGGCTGCCAAAGAAGGTGACGCTCCAGCAGCTGCCCTGGGTGGCCTGGGCGCCTCCCTTCGAAGCCGTCCCGCCCAACCCCCAGCTGGAGTCGATGATCCCCGGCTTCAGTCCGTCATTCACGGCGGACCACTACCTGGTGATGCTCTCGGCGGCGGAGGCGGGCCTGGGCGCGATGGTGATGGCGCGCATGGAGCACCGCTTCACCCGCCCCACGCAGCTGGTGCCGCTGGAGCTGGACCTGGGGCCCTTCTCCCGGAGCCAGACCCACCTGGTGTGCGCGAAGTCCGCGCTGGACATTCCCCGCGTGCGACGCGTGTCGGAGCTGTTGTTGGAGGAGTTCCAACGAATTCGCCTGGGTCGATGAAAACCCCCAACGGCCGGAACCCCGCGTATTGTCCCCGCCATGCAATCCGTCCGCCCCGCCGCAGCATCCTACGTCCTCATCGACGCCGAGAACGTCGACTGGGCCGTCTCCAACATCGTCGGGCGCAAGCCCGAGCCCCAGGACCGGGTGCAGTTCGACCGGCTGGTCGCCTTCTGCGACACCTACTTCCCCAAGCCGGTGCGCTGCGTGGTGGTGCTCAACGCGCGCGGCGAGCAGCTGCCGGACGCGATGATTGGCTTCGTGCGCGCGCTGAAGTCCGCGGGCTGTGAGGTGGCGCTCCTGCACGGCCGTCCGGACCAGAAGGTCGTGGACCTGGGCATCCTCAAGCTGCTGGAGAACATCCGCACCCAGCGCCCGCAGGCGGCGGTGGGCCTGGCCAGCCACGACGGCGCGGACTTCGCGGAGGCGCTCAAGCCCCTGCTGGAGGAGAAGCGCCAGGTCGCCGTGCTCGGCCTGCGCGAGTACGTGAGCCAGAAATTCCGCGAGCTCACTCCGATGGGCCTGAAGGTCGTCGACCTGGAGCTCAACGCCCGCGTGTTCCAGCGCCCCCTCCCTCGGCTGCTGCCGGTCAACGTGGACGAGTTCGATCCTTCGCTGTTCGTCTAGCCGCGGTTTCCCTTCCGGAGTCCGTCCATGTCATCCGAGTCCGTCCCCCAGCGCGGCGCCGCGTCCGCTTCGCTGCACGCCCTGCTGGAAGCGGAGTGGCAGTACTCGCTCCAGCAGTACCCCACCTATGCGTCGCTCCTGGGGGACCGGCGCTGGAATGACCGGTGGGATGACCTGAGCCTCGCCGCGCTGGAGGCGGATCATCAGCACAGCCATGCCGTGCTGCGCCGGCTCCAGGACGTGGACCGCGCCGCGCTGGACAGCGACGCGGACCGGCTGCACCTGGACCTCTTCCGCCGGATGCACGAGACCTGGATTGAAGAGTACGGGGTGAAGTGGCACCTCATGCCCCTCAACCAGATGGGAGGCCTGCCGGAGGGGCTCAAGCAGCCGCCGGGGCTCCAGACGGCGTACCAGCTCGCGGACACCCTGCGCTTCGAGACGGTGCGGGACTACGAGGACTGGGTGAAGCGGCTGGAGGGCTTCGGCGCCTACGCGGATCAGGTGGTGGCGCTGATGCGCGAGGGCATGCGCCAGCACCGCATCCACCCGCGCATCGTGCTCCAGCGCATCCCGCCGCAGCTGGAGCGGCAGGTGGTGAAGGATCCGACGCAGAGCGGCTTCTACGGTCCCTTCAACCGGATGCCGAAGGGCTTCTCCGCCGAGGACGCGCGGAGGCTTTCGCAGGCGGGCCGTGACGCCATCGCGAACACGGTGGTGCCCGCGCTGAAGCGCGCCCTGGACTTCGTCACCTCGGAGTACCTGCCCGCCGCGCCGGAAGCCGTGGGCGTGTGGCAGTTCCCGGATGGCGAGGCGCTGTACACGGTGCTCGCGCGCCGGCACACGACGACGCGGATGACGCCGGAGGAGATCCACGCGGTGGGACTGGCGGAGGTCCAGCGGCTGCGCGCGGAGATGCACGCGGTGATGGCGCGCACGGGCTACACCGGCACGCTCCAGAGCTTCTTCGAAACGCTGCGCACGGAGACGCGCTTCTACGAGCCCACGGGCGAGTCGCTGCTCGCGCGCTACCGGGCGCTGGCCCGCCGCATTGATCCGCTGCTGCCTCGGCTGTTCCGGACGATGCCAAAGACCCCCTACGTCGTCGAACCCATCCCGGAGGCCATGGCCCCGGACGTGACGACGGGCTTCTACTTCCCGGCCGCCGCGGACGGCTCGCGCCCGGGCACCTTCCAGGTGAACCTCTACCGCCCGGAGACTCGGCCTGTCTGGGAGATGGTGCCCCTGACGCTGCACGAGGCCGTGCCCGGCCACCACTTCCAGGTGTGCCTGGCCAACGAGCAGACGGATGTGCCCGACTTCCGCCGCTTCACGTCCTACGTGGCCTTCGATGAAGGCTGGGCGCTCTACAGCGAATCCCTGGGCGACGAGCTGGGGCTGTACGACGACCCGCACGACAAGTTCGGCCAGCTGGCCTACGAGATGTGGCGCGCGGTGCGGCTGGTGGTGGACACCGGCCTGCACGCGAAGCGGTGGACGCGGAAGCAGGCGTTGGACTTCTTCATGGAGAACGCGCCACGCCAGGAGCTGGACATCACCAACGAGGTGGACCGCTACATCGCGTGGCCCGGCCAGGCGCTGGCGTACAAGGTCGGCCAGCTGCGCATCCGCGCGCTGCGGGACAGGGCGGAGGCCGCGCTGGGGACGCGCTTCGACGTGAAGGCCTTCCATGACGTCGTGCTGCTGACGGGCTCGCTGCCGCTGGACGTGCTGGAGGCGAAGGTCGACGCGTGGGTGGCCCGGGAGTCCGCGTGAAGCATCCGCTCGTCGCCGGGCTTCTGCTGGGCGGCGTGGCCCTGCTGGCGATGGCGGCCTGGGTCGCGGTGCGCAGCGCGCGCTACATCTCCCAGGAGGTGCACCCGCCCCGGCAACCGGTGGGCAGTCCTCCCAAGGACGCGGAGCTCGCGGGCCTGCGTGACGTGGCGTTCCAGGACCGTGATGGCCTCCAGCTCAAGGGCTGGTACCTGCCGCCGCGCGACGGGGCGCTCGTCGTCCTGGTCCATGGGCTCTCAGGCAACCGCACGCAGCTGTTGCCCGAGGCCCGCTTCCTGGCCCGGGCCGGGTACGGGCTGGTGCTCTTCGACCTGGGCGCGCACGGCGAGAGCGGCGGAACGGTGTCCACCTACGGCGACCGCGAGGCGGCCCAGGTGCGGGCTGCGGTGGACTTCGCCGCGCTCCAGCCGGAGGTGGACGCGAAGCGCATCGGCGCGCTCGGGTTCTCCCTGGGGGGCTACTCCGTGCTGAAGGCCGCGGCGGAGGATCCGCGCCTCAAGGCCGTGGTGGTGGAGGCCGCGGCGGTGGCACCCGCGCAGGCGCTCCAGGACGAGCTGGGCCACTGGGGTCCCCTGGGCCTGTGGCCGGCGCTGGGGGTGATGAAGCGCGCGGGCGTGGACGTGAACGCCGTGCAGCCCGCGCGGGACATGGCCGCGCTCGCGGGCCGCCCCGTGCTGCTGGTGGCGGGCGAGTCGGATCCGTGGGTGCCGGACGCGGCCCTGGACGACCTGCTGCGCCAGGGACAGGGGCCCTGGGAGAAGTGGCGCGTGCCGGGCGCGGGGCACGAGAGCTACCTCGCGATTTCGCCCGAAGAATATCCACGCAGGGTGCTGGCGTTCTTCTCGCGCTTTCTCTGAATGTGGTGGTTGGGGAGCGGCCGAGAGGCCGTCCGGATGTAAGGAATCTGCCCAGACGCGATCATTCCACTCCAGGCATGGCATGCTGCGTGACCGGTTTGGCCCGTCTTTCCCATCCGCTTCAATCTCAAACGCTCGGAACCTGACGGTCGGATAACCCTGGGGGAAAAGTCCGTGGACGCAGCGCTCATGCAGACAGTGGTGGTGCGTTTCACCGCGCAAGCGTCCCGGACGCCTGATGCCGAGGCGGTCCGGTTCGAGGGAGTGGGGCTGACGTACGCGGCGCTGGACCGCCGCTCCAACCAGCTCGCGCACCACCTGCGGGGCCTGGGCGTCACCACGGACGTGCTCGTGGGCGTGTGCCTGGAGCGCTCGGTGGAGATGGTGGTGGCGGTGCTGGCCGTGCTGAAGGCTGGCGGCGCATATCTGCCATTGGACCCGGCCTATCCCGCGCCACGTCTGGCTTTCATGTTGGAGGACGCGAAGGCGCCGGTGCTGCTCACCCAGGCGAAGCTGCGCGCGGGACTGCCGGCCTTCGCGGGCCCGGTGCTGTGCCTGGATGAGTCCCCTGCCCTCTTCGCTCCGGAGGCCCCGGCCTCGCCGGTGGACGCGTCCGGCCTGGAGGGGCTGGCCTACGCCATCTACACGTCCGGCTCCACGGGCACGCCCAAGGGCGTGGCCATGGGGCACCGGCCGCTCGCCAACCTCATCGCGTGGCAGCTGGGCCAGTCCATCGCGGGGCCGGGCACGCGCACGCTCCAGTTCTCCCCGCTGTCCTTCGACGTGTCGTTCCAGGAGCTGTTCGGCACCTGGTGCTCCGGCGGAACGCTGGTGCTGGTGCGGGACGAGTTGCGGCTGGACGCCGTGCTGCTGTTGCAGCTGCTGGCGGACGAGCGCGTGGAGCGGCTGTTCCTGCCCTTCATCGCGCTACAGAACGTGGCGGAGATCGCCACCTCGCACCAGAAGGTGCCACCCGCCCTGCGCGAGGTCGTCACCGCGGGCGAGCAGCTCCAGGTGACGCACCACCTGCGCGCGTTCTTCGCCGCGCTGCCGGGCTGCGCGCTGCACAACCACTACGGCCCGTCGGAGACGCACGTCGTCTCCAGCTACGTGCTCCGGGGCTCGCCCGACACGTGGCCCGCGCTGCCGCCCATTGGCAAGGCGGTGGACGGCTGCGAGCTGCTGGTGCTGGACGAGCAGCAGAAGCCCGTGCCGCAGGGCGAGTCCGGCGAGCTGTTCCTCGCGGGCGTGTGCCTGGCGAAGGGCTACCTGCACCGCGAGGCGCTGACGGCGGAGCGCTTCGTGCCGCACCCGCTCAAGCCCGCTACCGGCGAGCGCGCGTACAAGACGGGCGACCTGGCGCGCGTGCTGCCGGACGGCAACGTGGAGTTCCTGGGCCGCATCGACGGACAGGTGAAGGTGCGCGGCTACCGCATCGAGCTGGGCGAGATTGAAGTCGCGCTGGGCAGCCACCCGGCGGTGAAGCAGGTGGCGGTGGTGGCGCGCGAGGACGTGCCCGGCGACAAGCGTCTGGTCGCCTACGTCGTCCCGGACGGCACGCTGGAGCACGCGGCCGGGGCGCTGCGGCGCCACCTGTCCACGCGGGTGCCGGACTACATGGTGCCCTCCGCGTTCGTGGTCATGGACGCGCTGCCGCGCACGCCCAGCGGGAAGATTGATCGCCGCGGCCTGCCCGCCCCGCTGCCCACACGGCCGGAGCTGCAACAGGCGTTCGTCGCGCCGCGCTCGCCGCTGGAGCGCACCATCGCGGACGCGTGGGCGCAGCTGCTCCGCATCGACCGGGTGGGCGTGCACGACAGCTTCTTCGAGCTGGGCGGCAACTCGCTGCTCGCGCTCCAGTGCGTGGCGCGGCTGCGGCAGGCGCACGGGCTGGAGATCCCCATCGTCCAGCTGTTCCAGTCCCCCACCGTGGCGCAGCTGGCGGCGGTGCTGACGGGGGATGCGTCGCGCCCCTCGCTCAAGCAGCTGGCGGAGGCGCGGCAGGCGAAGCGGCGGCAGGCCGCGGGCGGCGCGGAGCCGGTGGCCATCATCGGCATGGCGGGCCGCTTCCCGGACGCGCCGGACATCGAGACGTTCTGGAAGAACCTGGTGGGCGGCGTGGAGTCCGTCGCCACCTTCACGCGCGAGGAGTTGGACCCGTCCGTGCCCGCCGCCGAGCGCGACGCCCCCGAGTACGTGCGGGCGCGCGGCATCCTGGACGGCGTGGAGCTGTTCGACGCGGCCTTCTTCGGCATCATGCCGAAGGAAGCGCAGGTGATGGATCCGCAGCAGCGCCTGTTCCTGGAGACGGCGTGGGAGGCGCTGGAGTCCGCCGGCTGCGTGCCGGAGACGTACCCCGGCCTCATCGGCGTCTTCGCGGGCACGCACAACAACAGCTACCAGCCGCTGCACGTGCTGCCCCGGCAGGACATCGTGGGCCGGGTGGGCGCCTTCCAGGCGATGGTCGCCAACGAGAAGGACTACGTAGCCACCCGCGTCGCGCACAAGCTGGACCTGCGCGGGCCCGCGCTGTCGCTCAACACGGCGTGCTCCACGTCGCTGGTCGCGGTGGCGCAGGCCTTCTGGGCGCTCCAGACGCACCAGTGCGACGTGGCGCTCGCGGGCGGCGCGTCCGTGACGGTGCCGCAGAGGTCCGGCCACCTGTACCAGGAGGGCGGCATGCTCTCCCAGGACGGGCACTGCCGCCCCTTCGACGCGAACGCCACCGGCACCCTCTTCAGCGACGGCCTGGGCGCGGTGGTGCTCAAGCGCCTGTCGGACGCGCAGGCGGACGGCGACGTCATCCACGCGGTGCTGCGCGGCGTGGGCATCAACAACGACGGCGCGGCCAAGGTGAGCTTCGCGGCGCCGGGCGTGGAGGGCCAGGCCACCGCCATCGCGACGGCGCACGCGAACGCGGGCATCGACCCGCGCACCATCCGCTACGTGGAGGCGCACGGCACGGCGACGCCGCTGGGTGACCCCATCGAAGTGGAGGCGCTGTCGCAGGCGTTCCGCGCGCACACGTCCGACACGGGCTTCTGCGCCATCGGCTCGGTGAAGAGCAACTTCGGCCACCTCACCGCCGCGGCGGGCGTGGCGGGCCTCTTGAAGACGGTGCTCTCGCTGAAGCACCGCGAGCTGCCGCCGACGCTGCACTTCCAGACGCCCAACCCGAAGATCGACTTCCCGCGCAGCCCCTTCTTCGTGCAGGCGAAGCGCTCCGCGTGGCCGGAGGGCACGGGCCCCCTGCGCGCGGGGGTGAGCTCGTTCGGCGTGGGCGGCACCAACGCGCACGTCGTGGTGGAGGAGGCGCCGGAGCGTCCCGCCTCCGGCCCGTCGAAGCCGCGCCAGCTCCTGACGATTTCGGCGAAGACGCCCGCGGCCGTGACGCAGGCGGCGCTGCGGCTGGCCGCGCACCTCCAGGCGCATCCGGAGGATTCGCTCGCGGACGTGGCGCACACGCTGGCCACGGGCCGCAAGGCGTTCCCGTTCCGCCGCGCCGTGGTGGCGGGCACCCACGAGGAAGCGGTGCGGGCGCTGACGGCCGCGGAGCCGGAGGCCTCCGGGCTGGAGTCCACGCCGCCGGTCGCGTTCCTCTTCCCGGGTCAGGGCTCGCAGCACCCGGACATGGCGCACGGGCTGTACCGCCACGCGCCGGCCTTCCGCGCCACGGTGGATGCGTGCGCGGAGGTGCTCAAGCCGCTGCTCGGGCGCGACCTGCGGGAGGTGCTCTTCCCCAAGGACCCGGAGTCCCCCGAGGCCGCGGAGGCGCTGCGCCAGACGTCGTTCGCGCAGGCGGCGCTGTTCACGGTGGAGTACGCGCTCGCGCAGCTCTGGTGGAGCTGGGGCGTGCGGCCGGGCGCGCTCGTGGGCCACAGCGTGGGCGAGTTCGTCGCCGCGTGCCTCGCGGGCGTCTTCACGCTGGAGGACGCGCTGCACCTGGTGGCGAAGCGCGGCCAGCTGATGCAGGCGCAGGCGCCGGGCAGCATGCTGTCGGTGCGCCTGTCCGCCGAAGCCGTGGCTCCCAAGCTGACGGACGGACTGGCCATCGCGTCGGACAACGGGCCGCGCTTGTGCGTGGTGTCCGGGCCCACGGAGGCCGTGCAGCGGCTTCAGGCCGCGCTGGAGGCGGAGGGCACCGCGTGCCGGATGCTCCAGACGTCGCACGCGTTCCACTCGCCGATGATGGACGCCGCGGTGGCGCCCTTCCTGGAGACGGTGAAGGGCATGCGCCTGTCCGAGCCGCGCATCCCCATTGTGTCCACCGCCACGGGCACGTGGCTGAAGGCCTCCGAGGCGACGTCCCCTGAGTACTGGGCGCGACACCTGCGCGACACGGTCCGCTTCTCCCCCGCGTTGCGCACGCTCTGGGACAAGGGCGACCACCTGCTGTTGGAGGTGGGCCCGCGCGTGACGCTCGCCACGCTGGCGCGGCAGCAGGCCACGGCCGACCAGCGCTCGCGGGTGTTTGCCTCCCTGGGCGAGTCCACCGGCGATGCCGCGGACTGGACCGCCCTTTTGACTGCCGCGGGCCAGCTCTGGCGCCGGGGCGTGGCCCTGGATTGGCGGGCCTTCCACGCCGACGAGCAGCGCCAGCGCGTCACCCTCCCCACGTATCCCTTCCAGCGGCAGCGCCACTGGATCGACCTTGAGCGGGCGTCCGTGCCCGCCCCCATCCTCTCCACCGGAGCCTCCGTGAGTCCCGCCCCTGTTCCCCGTGCCGAGCGTCTCGTGCCCACCCTGCGCAACCTGTTCGAGGAGCTGAGCGGCCTGGAGCTGGCCGACGCGGATCCGGGCGCGAGCTTCCTGGAGCTGGGGCTCGACTCGCTGGTGCTCACGCAGGCGGCGCTCGCGGTGCAGAAGCAGTTCGGCGTGAAGGTGACGTTCCGGCAGCTCTTGGAAGAGGTCCCGTCGCTGGGACAGCTCGCCGCGTTCCTCGACGGCCGCATGCCCCCTGAGGCCGCGCCCGCGCCGGTGGCCGCCGCGCCGACCGCGCAGCTCACCGCGAACATCCTCGGACAGCCGCAGGTCGCCCCGTCCGCGGGTGCCGCGTTCCCAGTCCAGGCCGCTGGCGCCTTCCCCGCGCAGGCCGTGCCCGCGCAGTTCGCCTCCGCCGGTGCCGCGTTCCAGGCCCAGGCGATGGCCGCGCCCGCCGGGAGCCTCCAGGCGGTCGTCGCGCAGCAGCTCTGGTTGATGACCCAGCAGCTCGCGCTGCTCTCCGGTCAGCCCGCGCAGGCCGTGGCCCCGCAGGCCTTCGCTCCGGCGCCCACCGCGCAGCCGCAACCCGCTCAGGCGCCCATCGCGCAGGCCCAGGCCGAGCAGGCTTCCGCCGCGCAGCCGCAGGCCGCACAGGCCGCCCCTGCTCCGGCCGCCGCGACGGATGAGGCCGACCTCAAGGGCCCGGTGAAGTACGACGTGAAGAAGGCCTTCGGCGCCATCGCGCGCATCAGCCTGGCGCCGAAGGACGCGCTCACGCCCCGCCAGCAGACGTTCCTGGAGGACTTCACCCGCCGCTACAACGCGAAGACGCAGGGCTCCAAGCGCTACGCCCAGGACAACCGGAGCCAGCTGTCGGATCCGCGCGTGGTGACGGGCTTCCGCCCACTGCTCAAGGAGCTCATCTACCCGCTCGCGGTGAACCGCTCCAAGGGCTCCAAGCTCTGGGACATGGACGGTAACGAGTACCTGGACGCGCTCAACGGCTTCGGGTCCGTGATGTTCGGCCACGCGCCGGACTTCATCACCCAGGCCGTGCACCAGCAGGTGAACGACGGCTACGAGTTGGGGCCCATGCACCCCTTGGCCGGCGAGGTCGCGAAGCTCGTCTGTGAGTTCACCGGCGCGGACCGCGCGGCGCTCTGTAACACCGGCTCCGAGGCGGTGATGGGCGCGATGCGCATCGCCCGTACCGTCACCGGCCGCAGCACCATCGCCATCTTCAGCGGCAGCTACCACGGCATCTTCGACGAGGTGCTGGTGCGCGGCACCAAGAGCCTGCGCACCGTGCCGGCCGCCCCGGGCATCATGGCGGGCGCGGTGCAGGACGTGCTGGTGCTGGACTACGGCACGCCGGAGTCGCTCGAAATCCTGCGCGCCCGCGCGGACTCGCTGGCCGCCATCATGGTGGAGCCCGTGCAGAGCCGCCGCCCGGACTTCCAGCCGCGCGAGTTCCTGCACCAACTGCGCGACCTCACCCAGAAGTCCGGCTCCGTCTACATCTTCGACGAGGTCATCACCGGCTTCCGCATGCACCCGGGCGGCGCGCAGGCCCTCTTCGGCGTGCAGGCGGACGTGGCCACCTACGGCAAGGTCGTGGGCGGCGGCATGCCCATTGGCGTCATCGCGGGCAAGCGCCCGTTCATGGACGCGCTGGACGGCGGCCACTGGCAGTTCGGCGACGACTCCGTCCCCACGGTGGGCGTGACCTACTTCGCGGGCACGTTCGTGCGCCACCCGCTGGCGCTCGCCGCCGCGAAGGCCGCGCTGGAGCACATGAAGGCCGCGGGCCCGGAGCTCCAGCGCGGCGTGAGCGCCAAGGCGGACACGCTCGCCAGCACGCTCAACGCCTTCTTCGACGAGGTGGGCGCCCCGCTGCGCATCAAGCACTTCGGGTCGCTGTGGAAGACGTTCGTCACGTCGGACGTCGCCAACGCGGACCTGCTGTTCTGCCTGCTGCGCGACAAGGGCATCCACATCTGGGATGGCTTCCCGTGCTTCTTCACCACGGCGCACTCGGACGCGGACCTGCAGCGCCTCATCACCGCGTTCCAGGACAGCGTCACGGAGCTGCAGGACGCGGGCTTCCTGCCCGGCACGGCCCGGCCCCAGCCGCAGGCCCCCGCCGCCTTTGATTCCAACCAGCCCCCCGTCCCCGGCGCGCGCCTGGGGCGTGATCCGCAGGGCAACCCCGCCTGGTTCGTCCCGCACCCCACGGTGCCCGGCAAGTTCGTCAAGCTGAGCGAGACCCGATGAAGACCCCCGCGACCCCGATGCAGGACCTGCCCGACGACTTCGACCCGTTCGCCGGGCCCGCGCTGCTGCTCACCGCGCCGTCCACCGAGCCCCAGCGCGAGGTGTGGACCGGCGTGCAGATGGGCCCGGACGCGTCGTGCGCCTTCAACGAGTCCATGTCCGTGCGGCTGCACGGCTCGCTGAACGTCGAGTGCCTGCGCGCCGCGCTCCAGGACCTGAGCGAGCGGCACGAAGCGCTGCGCACCACGTTCAGCGCGGATGGCCTCACGCTGTGCGTGGCCGCCTCCACGCCCTTCCCGCTGGAGGTGCTCGCGCTGGACGCGCTGCCGTCCTCCGAGCGCGACGCCCGCGTCCGCGAGCTCGTGGCCCAGGAGGTGGAGACGCCGCTGCCCCTGGAGTCCGGGCCGCTCTTGCGTCCGCGCCTGGCCCGGCTGTCCGCGGAAGAGCACCTGCTGACGCTGACCGCGCACCACATCGTGTGCGACGGCTGGTCCATGGCGGTGATGCTGCGCGACCTGGCGACGTTCTATTCGGCGCACGCGCGGCGCACCCCGCATACGCTGGCGCCCGCGCCCACGTTCAGCGACTACGCCCGCGCGCAGGCCCAGCTGGCCACGACGCCGGAGTACGCCGAGCACGAGCGCTACTGGCTGAAGCAGTTCTCCGGCTCGCTCCCGGTGCTGGAGCTGCCGTTGGACCGGCGCCGTCCGCCGTCCAAGACGTACAGCTCCCGGCGTGAGGACTACACCCTGGAGCCCGCGCTCGTGGAGCAGCTCAAGCGCGTGGGCGCGCGCCACGGTGGCAGCTTCTTCACCACGCTGCTCGCGGGCTTCAAGGCGCTCCTGCACCGGCTGACGGGGCTGGAGGACGTGGTGGTGGCCATCCCCGCCGCGGGCCAGTCCGTGGCCGGGCTGAAGGACCTGGTGGGCCACTGCGTGAACTCGCTGCCCCTGCGCAGCAACGTCTCCGCGGAGGCGCCCTTCACGCAGGTGCTCAAGCAGCTGCGCACCACGATGCTCGATGCCTACGAGCACCAGGAGTACACGTTCGGCACGCTGCTCAAGCAGCTGGCGCTGCCGCGCGACCCCAGCCGCCTGCCGCTGGTCAACGTGCTGTTCAACGTGGACCAGGCCGTCACGGGCGAGCAGCTGGAGTTCCAGGGCCTCACCTGCACCCTGGCGAGCAACCCGCGCCACTACGAGAACTTCGACCTCTTCATCAACGCGGCCGAGGCCCACGGCCGCGTGGTGCTGGAGTGCCAGTACAACACCGACCTCTTCGATGGCTCCACGGTTCGCCGCTGGATGTCATGTTACGAAGAATTGCTGCGGGGCGTGGTCGCCGACGCGGAAGCGCCCGTGTCGCGCCTGCCGCTCTTGCCCGCCGCGGAGAAGCAGCGCGTGCTGGTGGACTGGAACGCCACGGAGAAGGCGTTCGACCGGAGCGCCTTCGTCCACACGCTCGTGGCCGCCCAGGCCCAGGCCACGCCCGACGCGGTGGCCCTGCGCGCGGGGGACGTGACGCTCACGTACCAGCAGCTGATCCAGCGCGCCCATCAGGTGGCGAACGCGCTGAAGCAGGAGGGCGTCGCGGCGGGAAGCCTCGTCGGCCTCTTCACGAACCGCGGCGCGGACATGGTCGTGGGCCTCTTGGGCATCCTCGAAGCGGGCGCTGGCTACGTCCCGCTCGACCCCGGCTTCCCGCCCGAGCGTCTGGCCTTCATGGTCGAGGACGCGAAGCTCTCCACCATCCTCACGCAGCAGGCCCTGGTGGCGTCCCTGCCGTCCACGAGCGTGAAGCCCCTGCTCATCGAGGACACGGCCTCGCAGCCCGAGTCCGCGCTCCCGGCGCAGGACGTCACGCCGGAGGCCGTGGCGTACGTCATCTACACGTCGGGTTCGACGGGCAAGCCCAAGGGCGTGCGCGTTCCGCACCGCGCGGTGGTGAACTTCCTGGGCACCATGCAGGAGGCCCCCAGCCTCTCCGCCCAGGACGTGCTGCTGGCCGTCACCACGCTCTCCTTCGACATCGCCGTACTGGAGCTGCTGCTGCCGCTCTCCACCGGCGCCCAGGTGGTGCTCGCTTCCCGTGACACCGCCTCCGACGGTGCGCTCCTCAAGGCGGCCATCGAGTCCAACGCCGTCACCGTCATGCAGGCCACACCCTCCACCTGGCGTCTGTTGCTGGAGGCCGGCTGGCAGCCGCGTCCCGGCTTCAAGGCGCTCGTCGGTGGTGAGGCCCTTCCTCGCGAGCTGGCCGAAGCGCTGCTCGCTCGCGTCGGAAGCCTGTGGAACATGTACGGCCCCACGGAGACCACTGTCTGGTCCACCACGTGGCGCGTGCAGCCTCCCCTCTCCTCCATCCGCATCGGCCGGCCCATCGCCAACACCCAGCTCTATCTCCTCGATGCGCACCTGGCCCCCGTGCCGGTGGGTGTCGCGGGCGAGCTGTACATCGGCGGCGATGGCGTCACGCTGGGCTACCTCCACCGTCCGGAGCTGACGCAGGAGCGCTTCCTGCCCAACCCCTTCCGCGCGGGCGAGCGCATGTACCGCACGGGTGACCTGGCCCGGTGGCTGGCCGACGGCACCGTGGAGTACCTGGGCCGCAACGACTCGCAGGTGAAGCTGCGCGGCTTCCGCATCGAGCTGGGCGAAGTCGAGGCGGCGCTCGCCTCGCATCCGTCGCTGGCCCAGGCCGTGGCCCTCGTTCGCGAGGATCGCCCCGGTGACCGCCGCCTTGTCGCATACCTCATCGCGCGGCCCGGTCAGACGATTCCGGCGGATGAAGCCCTGCGCGCGCACCTCAAGCAGGGGCTGCCGGAGTACATGGTGCCGCAGCACTTCGTGGCCCTGCCCGCGCTGCCGCTCACGCCCAACGGCAAGGTGGACCGCAAGGCCCTGCCGTCGCCGCAGGTGGAGTCGCAGGAGGACGCCTTCGTCGCGCCTCGCGACGAGACGGAGCAGAAGCTCGCGGCCATCTTCGCGGACGTGCTGGGGCTGCGCCGGGTGAGCGTCACGGCGGACTTCTTCCGCCTGGGCGGCCACTCGCTGCTGGCGTCGCAGGCCCTCACTCGCGCGAGCCGCGACCTGGACGTCAGCCTCACGCTGCGCCGCATGTTCGAAGCGCCCACCGTGGAGAAGCTGGCCCGGCTGGTGCGCGGCGACGACGGGGCCACGAGCCCCGCGCAGCGCATCTCGCCCCGTGCCGGCACCGCGCCCGCGCCGCTGTCCCTCATGCAGCAGCGGCTGTGGTTCCTGGAGCAGCTCAACCCGGGCACGGCCGTCTACAACCTGCCCTCCGCGTTCCGCCTCCACGGCGCGCTGGACGTGGGCGCGCTGCGCTTCAGCTTCAACAAGCTGCTGGAGCGCCAGTCGTCGCTGCGCACCTTCGTGCGGTGGGATGAAGGCACGCCGGTGCAGCACCTGGCCCCGTCCCTCACGGTGGAGCTGGAGCCGGTGGACCTGGAGTCCGTCCCCGCGAACACGCGCGAGGAGGACCTGCTGCGCCGCCTCCTGGCGCTGGCGGACGAGTCCATCCCCATCACCGCCGCCCCGCTGTTCCGGCTGACCCTGTTCCGGCTGGGCGCCAACGAGCACGTCCTCTTCTTCATGCCCCATCACCTCATCTGGGATGGGTGGTCGTTCGACGTGTTCCTGCGCGAGCTGGACGTCATCTACTCCGCGCTCACGAAGGGCCAGGAGCCCAAGCTCCCCGCCCTGCCCATCCAGTACGCGGACTTCACCGAGTGGCACCGCAACTGGCTCCAGGGCGAGGAGCTGGAGCGGCAGGCCCGCTACTGGAAGGGGAAGCTCTCCGGGAACCTGCCCGCGCTGGAGCTGCCCACGGACAAGCCTCGCCCCGCGCAGATGAGCCTCAAGGGCGGCACGGAGCCCTTCGTGCTCACCGGCGCGGAGGTGGACGCCCTCACGAAGCTGGGCCGCGAGTCCAACGCGACGCTGTACATGGTGCTGCTCACGGCGTTCAAGACGCTGCTGCACCGCTACAGCGGCCAGGAGGACCTGGTGGTGGGCACGCCCATCCGGGGCCGCTCGCATCCGGAGGTCGAGGACCTGCTGGGCTTCTTCGTCAACACGCTCGTCCTGCGCACGCAGCTGGCGCCGGAGCAGACGTTCCGGCAGCTGCTGGAGCGCGTGCGCACCACGTGCATGGAGGCCTTCGGCCACCAGGACATGCCCATTGAGCTGCTGATGCAGCAACTGGGCGTGCAGCGCGACCTGAGCCGCACGCCGCTGTTCCAGACGTTCTTCACCTTCCAGGACGTGCGCAACCGAGGCTCCAGCCTGGGTGACCTCACCTACGGCCAGGTGCACGTGCACGCGCACGCGACGCCGCTGGACCTGAGCTTCTGGGTGAAGGAGACGGCGAACGGCATCGTCGGTGGCATGGACTACAACACCGACCTGTTCGAGCGGGACACCGTCGTCCGCATGCTCGAGCAGATCCGCACGCTGCTGCGAGCCGCGGTGTCCGACGCGGAGGTGCCGGTGTCGCGCATGCCGCTGCTCCCCGAATCGGAGAAGCAGCGCGTGCTGGTGGACTGGAACGCCACCGAGAAGGCGTTCGACCGGAACGCCTTCGTCCACACGCTCGTGGCCGCGCAGGCCCGGGCCACGCCCGACGCGGTGGCCCTGCGCTCCGGCGCCGTGACGCTCACGTACCAGCAGCTGATCCAGCGCAGCCACCAGGTGGCGAACGCGCTGAAGCAGGAGGGCGTCACCGCCGGAAGCCTCGTCGGCCTCTTCACCGAGCGCGGTCCGGACATGGTCGTGGGCCTGCTGGGCATCCTCGAAGCGGGTGCCGGTTACGTCCCGCTCGACCCCGGCTTCCCGCCCGAGCGTCTGGCCTTCATGGTCGAGGACGCGAAGCTCTCGCTCATCGTCACGCAGCGCGCGCTCCAGAGCGCCCTGCCCTCCACCACGGCGAAGTCCCTCTTCGTCGAGGACACCACGTCGCAGGCGGACACGGCCCCCGAGGTTCCCGGCGTCACGCCCGAAGCCGTCGCGTACGTCATCTACACATCGGGTTCGACGGGCAAGCCCAAGGGCGTGCGCGTGCCGCACCGGGCGGTGGTGAACTTCCTGGGCACCATGCAGGAGGCCCCCAGCCTCTCCGCGCAGGACGTGCTGCTGGCCGTCACCACGCTCTCCTTCGACATCGCCGTACTGGAGCTGCTGCTGCCGCTCACCACCGGCGCCCAGGTGGTGCTCGCCTCGCGTGACACCGCCTCCGACGGTGCGCTCCTCAAGGCCGCGCTGGAGTCCAACGCCGTCACCGTCATGCAGGCCACGCCCTCCACCTGGCGTCTGCTGCTGGAGGCCGGCTGGCAGCCGCGTCCCGGCTTCAAGGCGCTCGTCGGTGGTGAGGCCCTTCCTCGCGAGCTGGCCGAAGCGCTGCTCGCTCGCGTCGGAAGCCTGTGGAACATGTACGGCCCCACGGAGACCACTGTCTGGTCCACCACGTGGCGCGTGCAGCCTCCCCTCTCCTCCATCCGCATCGGCCGGCCCATCGCCAACACCCAGATCTATCTCCTCGATGCGCACCTGGCCCCCGTGCCGGTGGGCGTCGCGGGCGAGCTGTACATCGGCGGCGATGGCGTCACGCTGGGCTACCTCCACCGTCCGGAGCTGACGCAGGAGCGCTTCCTGCCCAATCCCTTCCGCGCGGGCGAGCGTATGTACCGCACGGGCGATTTGGCCCGGTGGCTGGCCGACGGCACCGTGGAGTACCTGGGCCGCAACGACTCGCAGGTGAAGCTGCGTGGCTTCCGCATCGAGCTGGGCGAAGTGGAGGCGGCGCTCGCCTCGCACCCGTCGCTGGCCCAGGCCGTGGCCCTCGTTCGCGAGGACCGGCCCGGGGACCGCCGCCTCGTCGCGTACCTGGTGACGAAGCCGGGACAGGCCTACACGGACACGGAGCTGCGCAAGCACCTGCGCTCGCAACTGCCGCAGTACATGGTGCCGCAGCACTTCGTGGAGCTGGAGTCGCTGCCGCTCACGCCGAACGGCAAGGTGGACCGCAAGGCCCTGCCGCCTCCGGCGGGTACCACGCGCCCCGTCGAGGACGCCTTCGTCGCGCCGCGCACGCCGACGGAGCAGCACCTGGCGCGCATCTGGCGGGAGGTGCTCGGCATCGCGCAGGTGGGCGTGCACGACAACTTCTTCAACATCGGCGGGCACTCGCTCCTGTCCTTCCAGGTGGTGATGCGCGTGCGGAAGGAGCTGAACCAGGAACTGCACCCGCGCACGCTCCTGCTCAACACGCTGGAGCAGGTGGCCTCGCAGCTGGCGCCCGCGGCGGTGGCTCCCTCGCCCGCTCCCAGGACCCAGCCCGTCACGCAGCCAAAGGCTTCCGCTCCGGAGACTTCTGTTCCCCTGGCGCAACGCTTGTTCAATAAGCTGAAGGGGAAACTTCCGGGGCGCTCGGACTGAGCACCCCATGAGGAGAGTGGTCAGACCGTGACGCCCTGCTTCTTCGGCACCTCCGAACGACAGCTCTTTGGCATCCACCACCCCGCGCAGGGTGCCGAGCGCTCCACCGGGGTGGTGCTCTGCTATCCCGCCGCGCAGGAGTACATGTTGACGCACTGGGCCTTCCGGAAGCTGGCCGGGATGCTCGCGCGCGAGGGCTTCCACGTCTTCCGCTTCGACTACTACGGCACGGGTGACTCGGCCGGCGAGGTCCACGAGGGCCGCGTCGCCACGTGGGTCCAGGACATCCGCAACGCCGTCAATGAATTGCAGGACGTGACGGGCGTGCAGCGCGTGGCGCTCGTGGGGCTGCGGCTGGGCGCGGCGCTCGCGGTGCGCGCCGCGATGGAAGGACTGTCCACCGCCGCGCTCGTGCTCTGGGAGCCGCTGGTGGAGGGCGAGGCGTGGCTCCAGGAGCTGGAGCTGCTCCAGGCACGCCGGGACACCCGCACCCTCTTCCCCCGGCCCGAAAGCCCGCTGGAGGTGCGCGAGGAGCTGCTCGGCTTCCAGTTCCCCCGCGCCCTGCGTGACGACATCGTCGCGCTGGACCTGGCCGCGCTGCCCGCGTGGCCCTCGACGCGCACCCACCTGGTGGTCAGCGCGCGGAAGCCCGAGTACCAGCGGCTCCAGGAACGCCTGGAAACGACGGGCCTGCCCTTCCAGCACCACCTGGTGCCCGAGGAGGGCGCGGGCGGCCAGGAGTCCGCGCTCCTGTCCAACCGCATCCTGCAGACCATCACCACGCTGCTGAAGGAGGCCGCGTGATGCGCGAGCGCATCTGTACCTTCGGCCCCGAGCAGAGCCTCGTGGGCATCCTCACGGAACCGGACCCGGCGAAGGTCCTGCCGGAAGCGCCCACGGTGGTGCTCTCCAACGTGGGCCTCAACCACCACGTGGGCCCGTACCGGCTGTGGGTGGAGCTGGCGCGCCAGCTGGCGGGCCGCGGCTTCTCCACGCTGCGCTTCGACTTGTCCGGCCTGGGGGACAGCCGCCCCCGCCGCGAGGGCGGCGCCGACGAGTTCCAGCGCGCTCGCGAGGAGACGCGCGCGGCGCTCGACTACCTGGAGCAGAAGAAGGGCCAGAAGCGCTTCGTGCTCATGGGCCTGTGCTCCGGCGTGGACAGCGCGCACGCGGTGACGGTGGCGGATCCGCGCGTGGTGGGCGCGGCCTTCATCGACGGCTACACGTACCGCACGCTGGGCTACCACCTGCGCTTCCAGCTGCGCTACCTGAGCCCCCGCCGGTGGACCCGCTTCCTGCGCAAGCGCAAGCTGCCCGCCCAGCTGCGCGAGGCCGGCGAGGCCGACGAGGTCTACACGCGCGAGTACCCGGAGCGGTCGCAGCTGGTGCAGGACTACAAGCACCTCCTGGAGCGCGGCGTCAGCCTGTGCTTCGTGTTCTCCGGAGGCATGGGGCTGTCCTTCAACCACGAGGGCCAGTTCTACGAGATGCTCTCGCCGCTGAAGCTGGAGGGCCGCGTCACCTACGCCTTCTATCCGCGCGCGGATCACCTCTTCTCCGTGCCGGAGGACCGCGCGGAGCTCCTGCGCAAGCTCACGGCCTGGGCCGTGGGCACGGTGCCGCCGCGAGCACTGGCGGGCTGACGACCGGCTGCCCGCTCAGCAGGCGGGGACGCGGCTGGGGGCCGGGTGTGCGTCAAGCGCTTGTTTCCCACCCAACGGTCGCCACCTTCGAAGCACACACGTTCTTCGAAGGAGAGCCACCCATGAAGCTCCCCCTGATGGCAGCACTGGCAGCCCTCGCGTTCTCGGGTCAGGCGTTCGCGCAGAGCCACACCGACCACGAGACGCCGCCCATGCAGGACCCGTCCACGGACGCGCCCCAGGACAGCGCGGAGCGCTGGGACAAGGCCACGGGCGGCTCGGGCACCGCCTCGGAGGATCTCCAGTCGGCGGATGAAGTGGATGACAACGCCGTGGACCCGGGCCGCGTCGATGAAGGCGTGGGCGGCTCCGGCTCCACCGAGCAGGGGAGCAACAGCACCAGCGACCACTCGTCCTCCGCGGAGCCGGGGGACCTGAACTCGGGTACTCCGGGCAACAAGGGCGCACAGATGGACGTGACGCCGCCGGCCTGGGACCAGAACAAGGAGATCGGCAGCCCCGTCAGCCCCACCACGGGCACCCCGCCGGTGGAAGGCAGCGCGGGCAACTAGCTTCCGCCCCGCTTCGACAGACACCGCAATGGCAGACGTGGACGGGCTTCGCGTGAGCGGGGCCCGTCCATACCCATTGTGGGGGACAGACCTCCGGGCCTTCCGACCACTAAGTCCTTGCATGGACCGGTTGGAAGGAGGCCCGTGGGATGAACCTTACCGCGCACGAACAGGGGCTCGTGCTCGAGCTGACCCGGGCACTCTCCAGCTCGCTGGATTTGACCGAGGTCCTGGCTCGCGCCCAGGGAATCCTCACGCAGCTCGTGCCCTGCGACTACGCGGCCCTGTGCGTGTCCAGGCCGGAGCGGCCCGGAGACTACGAGTGGCTGGGGCTGGGGGCCCCGGGCATCCTCTTCGCTCACTACCCGGAGCTGGCCACGGGCCTGATGTCGCGCAAGGAATTGAAGCGCAATCTCCTGTACCTGCGCTGCCGGGAGATGGGACTCCCCCTGGAGCATGTCCTGGCGGTGCTGCTGGACCTGCGGCAGGACTGGCACGGCGGCTTCACGCTGTACCGGGAGCACGCCCTGCCCTTCTCCGAACGGGAGCAGGCCCTGCTGGAGGACCTGACGCCCTACCTGGCGAACACGGTGCGCAACTGCCGGATGTTCGGGCACGAGGCGACGCGGGGAGACCTGCTGGACGCCCTCTTCCGCCACCAGGGCGCCGAGTGCGTCGTGATGGAGCCCCCCGAGCACGAGAAGCTGAGGACCCCGGGAGCCACGGAGCTCTTGCGGCGCTGGTACCCGGAGGAGCTGAAGGCGGAGGACTCGCGCCTGCCCCAGGAGCTGCGCGAGCACCTGACGCGCCTCCAGGTCCTGGGAACGAAGCGGGCCCCGGGCATGGACACGTGGACGCGCTCCGGAGCGAAGCTCGACCTGAAGGTGACGTTCGTGGAGCTGCCGGAGCAGCGCGGCCACCCAACCTGGGGGCTGGTGTTGCAGGAGTGCTCGAGGGGCATCCCGATGCCGGAGCCCTGGCGCCAGAAGCTCTCCCGGCGGGAGGTGGAAGTAGTTCAAGGGGTCCTCAGCAACTGGACGAACGAGCTCATCGCCGAGGACCTGGGCCTGACGCTCAACACGGTGAAGACGCACCTGCGCAACATCTTCCCCAAGCTGGGCATCGAGAGCCGCACGGACCTCCTCTACCAGGCCGCCTGGAGGCAGAAGCCGGGGTGAGGAGGTCCGGACGCACGCTCAGGGCTCCCGGAAGAACTTCGGGAACAGGGTGCGCGTGGTGCGGGCGGAGAGGAGCAGCGCGGCCTGCTCCTCCGGGGACGTGAGCTTGCGCAGCTCCATTTCCAGATCAGCCACGTGGTCACCGTCCGCGGCGCCGTGGCCGCGCAGGAACAGGACGGCCTTGTGGATGTTGGGGATGCCGCTCTCCGCGATGAGCCGGTCCACGGAGCCCGGGGCCCGGTTCACGGACAGGTACTCCAGCACGTAGGCCGTGCCCAGGAACGCGGTGGGCACGCCCGACTGCGTAGTGAAGCGGTTCCACTCCACGTAGGCGCGCACGGCGGGGCAGATGGGCGCGCGCTCCACACGCTCCTCCGTCCAGCCCAGGGCCTTCAGGTCCTTGAGCAACCACTGCTCATGGCCCTTCTCCTCGCGCGCCTTCTGGAACAGCAGGTCCGCGAGCGCGGGATTCTGGCCCTCGCGCTTCGTGCGCTCGCCGGACTCGGTGAAGAACCCCTCGCTCCACCGCACGTACTGGTACGTCTGGATGAGGTAGTGGACGTAGTCGTCCTGGCGGATGCGCCCCTCGAAGAGGCGCCGGACGCCCGGCGTCACATCCAGCTCATGCACGAGCATCCGCGCCTCGTGCCGCAGGGAGTCCAGCCAGTCCATCTTCGCCGTCTGCTCATGCCTGGGCTGCTTGCACATACACGTCTCCTGACAGGGGCCCCGTGAAGGCCCGGTGGGTGTTGCGTTGAGGGTGAAGGGGGGAAGGAAGGAGCGCGCCTGCCTTGAGTCAGGCGGCGTCGGCGTCCAGCGAGGCGAAGAGGTTCAGCGTCCGCTGCGGAATGGCATCCAGCGCGGCGACGAGCGGCACGGTGAAGCGGTTGAAGGCAGGATCGAAGTGCGGCGGCGCGATGAAGCGCGCGCCCATCTTGTCCGCGAACAGCGACAGCACGGGCGGCATGCGCAGGGCGTCCAGGTGGCCCTCACGGGCCTGGGCGCGCTCCTCCGCGGTGAGCCGGGCGGCCAGGGGCTCCGAGGGTGACGGGGGAAACTCCCGGGTCCGCACGCGGAAGCCGTCGCTCACCCAGCCCCGGCGCGCGGCGGCGAGGAAGTAGAGGTCCGCCTCCTCCTGGCTGTCCGTCTCCATGTTCGCGGCGGCGATCCAGTGGGTGACGCCGCGCCGGCGGCTCTCGCGGTACAGGCCGGCCTGGAGACGCAGCACGGCGGAGTTCCGGTAGCTCCGGGTGACGCAGTAGCGCGTGGTCTCCGCGAACACGCGGCCCGGCGCGACGAGCTCCGACAGGTCGAGCTTCTTCTCGATGTCCAGGCCCATGACCGTGTCCGCGAAGGCCGCCACCTCCGCGTTGGGCGTCAGCAGCCGCGCGGTGGCCACCGGCTCCGCGCCCGCGTAGACGACGACGTGAGAGGTGCTGCGGAGCGTGTCGAAGCAGTCCGCTTCGCGCGGGGCCCGGGGCCGCTTGGGCCCCAGCATCCGCATCTCCTCGCCAAAAACCCGGTAACGGATGCGGAGCGCGTCATCCAGTTCGCGCTGCGCGGTGGCGACTCGGCAACTCAATGAAGACATGGCGGGTCTCGCTTCCACGGTGCTTGCCGGACTTGTGTGTCCGGCCCCGACCTTTCATTCGTTGCTGCTCGGTCGAGTGCGCTCGCGGGTCGTCTTTTTTCGCTGAGGCCGGCCAACCGCCCGCCACCTCCGCCCGCCCCACCCCGTGGCGCATGGTCCACGTCCCCGGGAATGGCTCACCTTGGACAGACGATGGAGGAGGACACCATGACCGAGCAGACGCCCGAGGCCCCGGGAGCCCCTTCCGAACGCAAGCTCAACAAGCTCAGCCCCTTCGAGCTGAAGGACGAGCTCCTCCCGGTCTCGGACGAGGCCGTGAAGACCCGCGAGGCCGTGATGCTCAACGCCGGCCGGGGCAATCCCAACTGGATTGCCACCACGCCGCGCGAGGCCTTCTTCCTCCTGGGCCAGTTCGCGCTCGCGGAGAGCCGGCGGGCGTGGGACGTCCCCGGGGTGGGGCTCGCGGGCATGCCCCGGTCCCCGGGCATCGCCAGACGCCTGCAGGACTTCCTGGAGGCCAGCGATGACGAGCCCGCGGTGGAGCTGTTGCGCGGCGCGCTGACGTACGGGGTGCACACGCTCGGCTTCAACCCGGACCAGTTCGTCTGGGAGCTCACGGACGCCGTCATCGGAGACAACTATCCGGTGCCGGACCGGATGCTCGCCCACGGTGAGCGCATCGTGCAGGAGTACCTGGCGCAGGAGCTGTTCGCGGGACGGCCGCCGTCCGGCCGCTTCGACCTGTTCGCGGTGGAGGGGGGCACCGCCGGGATGACCTACCTCTTCCACTCCCTGATGGTGAATGGCCTCTTGCGCAAGGGAGACACCCTCGCGCTGGGCGCGCCCCTCGTCACGCCCTACCTGGAGATTCCCCGCCTGGAGGAGTTCAGCCTGCGCACGGTGGACATCCAGCAGAGCGCCACCTCGAAGGATGGCCGCCACACCTGGCAGTACCCGGACGCGGAGCTGCGCAAGCTGGAGGACCCGCGCGTCAAGGCGTTCTTCGTCGTCAACCCGTCCAACCCGGGCGCGGTGGCGATGCGCAAGGAGTCCGTCCACAAGCTGGTGGAGCTGGTGCGCAAGCGCCGGCCGGACCTGTTGATCATCACCGATGATGTCTACGGCACGTTCGTCAACGGCTTCCGCTCGCTGGCCGCGGACCTGCCGCGCAACACGCTGCTGGTGTACTCGTACTCCAAGCACTTCGGCTGCACGGGCTGGCGGTTGGGCGTGGTGGCGCTCCACGAGGACAACATCCTGGATGAGGCGCTGGCGAAGCAGCCCGCGTCGGAGCGTGCGCGGCTGGAGGCGCGGTATGGCGCCATCTCGCTGCACCCGGGGCGGCTGAAGTTCATTGACCGGATGGTGGCGGACAGCCGGGCCGTGGCGTTGAGCCACACGGCGGGCCTGTCGCTGCCGCAGCAACTCCAGATGACCTTGTTTTCGCTGTTCGCGGTGTTGGACAAGGACGGCGCCTACAAGAAGTACTGCCAGCGCATCTGCCAGGACCGGCTCCAGGCCCTGTTCGAAGGCATGGGCATCCCGCTGCATGAGGACCCGCTGCGCACGGCCTACTACCAGACGCTCGACCTGGAAGCGTGGTGCCGCGAGCACATTGGCGAGGACTTCGTCCGCTTCATCGAGGACCACCACGACCCGCTGGACATCGTCTTCACGCTGGCCCGGCGCTACGGCGTGGTGCTGCTCAACGGCAGCGGCATTGACGGACCTCCCTGGTCGGCCCGTGTGTCATTGGCGAACCTGGAGGACGGCGCGTATCCACGGATTGGCAGGGACCTCCTGGACGAGGTGCGCCGCGTCATCGATGCGTGGAAGAAGGCTGGCGGGGACCTGCCCTGAAACACGTCTCAACGGGATGAAACGGACCCTGGTCTCCCTGCACGGAGGCCAGGGTCTTTTTCGATCCCCGGGGGATCACGCAAGACCCTGACCCCAAAGGCAGTACCACCTCCGAGGTACAGACACGGATCCTCGACCTCGCCAACCTGCCGGCTTGGAAAAGCGACATGTCGCCGTCGAACTCAGCAGGGCTGTTGCGAAGGTTCAGGCGGGCCGATTTCCAACCTGAAAGCGGGGCACGCATGCCGGTGAGGAGTGGGGGATGACCAGTCCATCTCGAAAACGAGGGTGGAACCTTCACGAGCGGATGATGAGTCACGATCCGACCGCGACCCTCGACGTCTTCATGACCTTCATGGGTCCCCTGGTCCGGGCGCTGGAACGCAATCCAGGCTGTTCCCATGACGATGCCAATGATTCCGCCATCGACGCGGTGCTCCACTACCGGGACAACCCCAGCCTCTATGAGGAACAGAAGTCCAGCCTGGTGACGTTCCTCACCTTCATCGCCCGGCGCAAGGCCCAGGACCGCTTCCGCTCCGCCTCCGCGAGAACCCGGCGAGAACAGGATCCCAGAACGTTCGTCGAACTTCTTCCATCGGCTCCGAATGTGTCCTTGGAGGAGCGCGTGGACCTGAAGCGGACGGTGGAGCGGATTGAAGGCGCGGGGCTGGCGGAACGGGACCTGGCCTGTATCCGGTTGCTGCTGCTGGGGGTCCGCTCCACCGAACAACTGGCGGAGGCGTTGAACCTCCCACCGTTGTCCCTGGAAGAGATGCGGCGGGAGGTGAAGCGCCATACCGACCGTCTGAAGAAGCGATTGAAGAGCCTCTGCAAGGAGGACACCGATGACGAATCTTGATTGGTTGAAGCGAGCGGCAGAGCGCAGCACCACCGAGCACGGGCTCATGGGTCAGGTGTTCGCGGCCTATCAGTCGCTGGAGGACTGCTCCGCGAACGCGCTGGCTGACGAACTGGGTTGCGATGAGCAGACGCTGAACATGCTGGCGCTGTGTCGCAGGCCGGCCGGTGACGCGTTCGCCGAGCAGGTGCAGATCCTCTGTGGCCGCTTCGGACTGGAGCCGTTCGCGCTCGTCAACGTCCTGCGGCAGGTGGAGATCATGGGCCCCGGCGATTCCGTTGCCACAGCCGGGGTGCCGCGCCAGGGAGTCATGCTCCAGCTCGCCGCGCGCGACCGGCGCAAGAAGGAAGAGTCCTCTTCATGAAGCCGGCCTGGCTGAGGGAGGCGGTGGAGGCCAGCGGCTTCCCTCCGCCGGAGGCCTTTCCCTACGACATCGCCGCGGATGCGCCCCTGCGCCTCCCCGTGAGGCCCGTGGGGCTGCGGGACCTGTCCTCGGAGAAGGTGCGCCAGTGGCTGGCCCAGCGAGGCCGCACCGTGGAGGTCGGCTACCACCGCGAGATGCACGGCTGCATGGTGGCGTGGGAGGGAAAGGGGCTCGTGTTCTTCGACCGGGACGATGGCCCGGCCGAGCAGCGCTTCACGGTGGCGCATGAGCTGGGCCACTTCTTTCTCGACCATCTGCTGCCGCGCAAGCGGGCACTCGAGTTCTTCGGCGATGGCATCCGGGACGTCCTGGACCAGAAGCGGCCTCCCACCCGGGAGGAATCACTGACCTCCGTGCTGGAGGGCGTTCCCATTGGCGTGCAGATCCACCTGATGGACCGGGGGCCGACAGGGGACATCGGCAAGGGAGTGGTGGCCCGCTCCGAACAGCGCGCGGACCGGCTGGCCCTGGAATGGCTCGCGCCCTCGAAGCACGCACGCCAGGTGATGCAGGACGGCCCCGAGGACACGCAGGAGCTGCGATTGGGGCAGTACTTCGGGCTGCCGGAGCACATGGCGGAAACCTACGCGCGGATCCTGCGCCGCGAAGAGGGCCGCTCCCGCTTTTCCATTGTTTCATTTCTCGGTGAGGACGCAGGGTGACCATGGCGGGCCACAGGCGCTTTGACGACGATGACGATGAGGAGTTGACCGGCGATGAGGACTTCCGCGGCTCGTTCCGCGAGGACCTGGAGCGCACGCTCAATCTGGAGACGTGGGCGGAGGGCCTGGATCTCCAGGTCATCATGGAGCGCTACCGGAAGGAGATTGGCGGCGCCATCCAGAAAGAGGATGAGCTCCGGTCCATCATCCGCCAGGAGCTGCTCCCCCGGCTCCAGACACGCCCCGGAGCGCCCGAGGGCGCGGGGCTCTACCAGCTGAGCCCCGAGCAACTGGCGGACATCCACTCGGGCCTGCTCTTCGCCGGGCAGGTGGAGGCGGTCAACGGCATCTCCGTGACACACGAGACGCTCCCGCTGGACATCACCCAGCTGGGCATCGCGGCGATTGGCTATGGCGGCACGGCGGGCACCTTCTCCCAGCGGTTGTTCCGCCGCGAGGTCACGGTCGACGCGCCGGACCCCTACCAGGAGGCGCTGTCCTATATCGAGATGCGCCAGAACCGCTCCCACCCGGGGCGAGGCGGGCCGGACAGCCTGTCGCGGCTCGCGCGTCGAGGCATCCGCGCCTACGCGGAGCGCGCCATCCTGGTGGAGAAGCTGAAGGCCCCCTGGCGCATGGGCCAGGGCAACCCCTTCTCCCGCGAGCTCATCACCGGCTCTGGCTACAAGAGCCTGCTGAAGGTGTCGCTGGACATGCTCCAGCGGCTGATGGATGCGCATCCCCGCTTCGTCTTCGTCTCCGCGCGGATGGAGGACCGGGGCTTCCTCACCATGGGCCACGCGCTCAAGCCGGGCGAGTTCGTCATCCTCGAGTCGCTGAAGCAGGAGGGGAAGGACATCCTGGACGGATGGCAGTACGACCTGGAGGAGTACGGCCTGGCGCGCGACTTCATCAGCACGTACTCGCACAAGGTCGTGAAGGGCTTGTTCCGCGCCTCGGACAACGCCCCGCCCCGCGTCTTCTACGCGCACGTCGACCACGCCCACATGGCCGCGTGCGTGGCCATCGCGGACAGCATGCTGCGCCCGGAGCAGGGCTACCCCATGCTGCTCGACGTCGCGGAGGCCACGTGCCGCAGCGCCTTCGGCGTCGACGGCTTCGAGGGCCTGGTCCAGGACGCCTACGCACAAGCCGATGCACGCCTTCAGTACTTCAACGGTCGCAAGCCACGTCGCTGATGGGGGAACGACAGCATGTCTGACAATGGAAACACCACCGTACCCGGCCGCGGTCCCGCGCAGAACGGCGTGGCCCCCAACGGCAGGCCCGTGAATGGCCACGCCGCCCCCGGTCCCAATGGCCAGCGGCCGGCCACGCCCCCGCAGGGAGCCCGTCCTCCGGGCCTCGTGCCCATGAACACCCAGATGACCGGGCCGCGCCCGGCGCCGGCCCCCGGCGCCCCCACGAAGCCGCCCGCCAGTGCGG